>JAFTEX010000060.1 GCA_017453445.1 Bacteroidaceae bacterium | reverse complement strand
TTTCAACTTTCAACTTTCAACTAATTAGTCATGAAACTAACAATCGAAGATGTACGGAGCCGCTTCATCAAGCACTTCGACGGAAGCACTGGAAATGTGTATGCCGCTCCCGGCCGTATCAACCTTATCGGTGAGCACACCGACTACAACAACGGTTATGTGTTCCCCGGAGCCGTTGAACAAGGCATGATTGCCGAACTGAAGGCCAACGGCACCCGCAACGTGCGTGCTTACAGCATCGACCTGAAGGACAAGGTTGAGTTCTCACTCGACGACGAAAAGGGACCAAAGGCTTCTTGGGCACGCTACATCTATGGCGTGTGCCGTGAGATGATGGCTCTGGGTGTGCCCGTAGAGGGCTTCAACACCGCCTTTGCCGGCGACGTACCCCTCGGCGCAGGCATGAGTTCAAGTGCTGCCTTGGAGAGCACATACGCCTTTGCCCTCAACGACATGTTCGGCGACAATAAGATTGAACGTCTGGAACTGGCCAAGGTGGGTCAGCGCACCGAGCACAAGTACGTCGGCGTGAACTGCGGCATCATGGATCAGGCCATCTCCTGCCTCGGCAAGGCTGGTCACCTCATGCGCATGGATTGCCGTTCCGGCGAAATCGCCTACTTCCCTTGGGAACCGAAGGGCTACAAGCTGATGCTCGTTAACTCCTGCGTGAAGCACGAACTGGCCGGTTCGCCCTACAACGAGCGCCGCCTGCAGTGCGAACACGTGGCCGAAGTCATCAAAAAGTATCATCCCGAGGTGGAGAGCCTGCGCGATGCCAACATGCAGATGCTGGACGAGGTGAAGGGCGAAATCACGGTAGTAGAGTACAAGCGTGCCCGCTACGTCATCGGTGAGGTGGAGCGCGTGCTGGCCGTCTGCGACGCGCTGGAAAAGGGCGACTACGAAACCGTCGGCCAGAAGATGTACGAGACACACTACGGCCTCTCGAAGGAGTACGAAGTCAGCTGTGAGGAACTCGACTTCCTCAACGACGTGGCCAAGGAAGAGGGCGTGACAGGTTCGCGCATCATGGGCGGCGGCTTTGGCGGCTGCACCATCAACCTCGTAGCCGAGGAAATGTACGACCACTTCAAGGAAGTCGTGCAGAAGCGTTTCTTCGACAAGTATGGCAAGAAGTGCATCGTCATCGACGTTGTCATCGGCGACGGTGCCCGTCGTCTGCTGTAACGGACATAGGCTCAGCCTATACAAAAAAATCCCACCCTCCTACATGGAAGGTGGGATTTTTTTTGAAATAGACTTATGTATATTGCACGAAAATAGATGAAAATTTGTAACTTTGCGTGATGCTTCTCGCTTGTAAGTCGGTTCTCTATAGCGATAAGCGAGAAAGCGTGGCTAAAATAGAATATAGAAATGAGAAAAAGATTCTGTTCCATCCTTGCTGCAGCCCTGTTCGGCACAATCGTTCATGCACAAATCGAAGTGACCTCTGAGAAAGTGGGACAGTGTCTCACCCTCGTCGGCGAAGCGCATCAGGCAACAATCGCCTATGATGAGGCCGACGCCCCTGTGGTGGCTACCGTGGCCTCTTGTCTGGCGGAAGATGTGGCTCTGGTCACAGGCAAGCACTTGTCTGTCAGTGCTGCTTCCAGTCTCTCGTCACTCGTCAATGGGCAGACGTACATCATTGCCGGGACCATCGGGCAGTCCCATCTCGTCGATGGACTCATTCAGCAAGAGATGCTTGATATTAGCGGCGTGAAAGGCAAATGGGAAGTCTTTACCCTCCAGAGGATTCCGAGTATGAACGCCCTTGCTGTAGTCGGCTCGACCCCGCGCGGAACGGCATACGGCCTTTTTGAACTATCCCGGCAGATGGGGGTGTCGCCCTATGTCTGGTGGGCCGACGTGACACCCGCCCGGAAGGAGGCTCTCTACGTGAGTGGCGACAAGATGGTGTCGCGGGAACCCTCGGTGAAGTATCGCGGCATTTTCATCAACGATGAGGACTGGGGCTTGCAGCCTTGGGCCGCCAAAGGTATCGACAAACAGTACAACAACATCGGCCCCAATACCTATGCCCGTGTGATGGAACTGCTTCTGCGTCTGCGTGCCAACACTTTGTGGCCCGCCATGCACCTCTGTTCCGAAGCATTTTGGGCCAATAAGGCCAACCTGCCCGTTGCCCGCAAGTACGACATCATGCTCGGCTCCAGCCATTGTGAGCAGATGCTCCGCGACAATGAGTGGGAGTGGCGCCATGTCCCCTGGAACGGCACCAACGAGGAGTGGAACTATGTCACGAACAAGGCGAAGATTCAGGACTACTGGGAAGAACGCGTGAAGGAGAGCAGCGGGCAGCGCGAGGGGCTCAACCCTTACGACGGAATGTACACCCTGGGTATGCGCGGCGTACACGATTGGGGCATTTCTGGCTATCCATCGACGGAGGACAAGGTGCGCGGACTTACGGAGATTATCGGTTTCCAGCGCAACCTGCTGACGAAATACTTCGGCGACGTGACAAAGGTGCCGCAGCTCTTCATCCCCTACAAGGAGGTGCTCGAAGCCTATAACGCAGGGTTACAGATTCCCGAGGACGTGACGCTTTGCTGGGTGGACGACAACCACGGCTACATACGCCAGCTGCCTAACTCTGCCGAGCAGGCGCGTAGCGGCGGCAACGGGGTCTATTACCACGTGTCGTACTGGGGTTCGCCCGAGGACTATCTGTGGATTGCCTCCCACTCCCCGTCGCTCATGAGCTATGAACTTTCGCGAGCCTACGACCAGGGCGTCCGTACGCTGTGGGTGATTAACGTGGGGGACATCAAACCGGCAGAAATGGAACTGGAGTTCTGCATGGACCTGGCTTGGGACGTTGACCGATGGGCACCCGAGAAAGCCATCGGCTACAGCCGCGAGTGGGCGAAGCGCACCTTCGGCGAACCGTATGCCGGGGACATTGCAGACATTAAGAAAGAGTATTATCGGCTGGCTGCCGGAGCCAAACCCGAGCATGTTCACTTAGTGAAATTCTCCTATGATGAAAAAGACCAGCGCATTGCCGATTATAAGGCCATTGCAGAGAAAGTGGATGCACTCAAGGCCCGCATACCCGCCGAATTGCAGGACGCTTTTTTCCAGCTCATAGAATATCCCGTGAAAGGGGCTTACTACATGAATGTGAAGACGCTCCGGGCCTCGCAAAGCCTGGAACTGGCTCGGCTCGGGCATCGCGAACTGGCACTGAAATATGCCGATGAGGCCCGTCGGGCCTACGAGGCGATAGGGCAGATTACGCAGACCTACAACTGCGGAATTGCCGGCGGCAAGTGGAATGGCATCATGAGCTGCAAACCTCGTAATCGCGCCCATTTCGGTATGCCAGAGACGGCTACGCAGACGAGCATCCGTGTTGGCGAGATTCCTCGGCCGAGGGACTTCGTGGTGGTCGTCCCTGCCGCTGACTATCAGAAGTCGAGCGGAAACCTGTTGGTGCTTGAAGGGCTGGGTAGAGGTCCGGCCGGCCTCACCGTGTGGCCGCTTGACATGAAGGCCTATGCCAATGTCGCTCAGGCTCCCTACGCCGAATACCAGCTACCCGTGAAGGCGGGAAGCAACCACATAGAAGTGCGGTGCCTGCCCACATTCCCCCTCAATGCCACCTACGACCTGCGCGTGTCAGTGGCCGTGGATGGAGAAGTCCTCACCGTCACGTCGCTGAAGACTGTGGCAATGGAGGGCAAATGGAAAACGACCGTCATTCAGGGATATAACGAAGCTGCAGTGGATTACGTAAGCAAGGAGGACCGTACGGTTTGCGTGCGGGTGGGCTTCATGGATCCGGGAGTTGTCGTCAGCGAGATACGCAACACGGTGAAGCATGAGGATAGCAGTATAGGGGCTTCGGCTCGGCGTTGAATGGCTCAATAACGAAAAAAATGCCCCAATTCGTGGTCGGCATCGTAATTGTGGGTGCAAATATGGCCTTAAACTCTTGAGATTGGCAAAAAAAGTAGGCCAAAGGCGTAACTTTTCATTTTTTTTCGTTAAATTTGCTACGTTATTGTGCATTTTACTAACTAATAATAAAAGAAAACCATGAAACGAATCATGAAAAACGTGCTTCTTGCTTCTGCAGCCGTGTGCGTACTGGCATCGTGCGAAACGAAGAAGCCGGAGGCAACGGGGCTTACGGCCTCGGGGTTGAATCCCGCAGAATTTGAGAGCGTTATCGACAGTGTACAAACCTCTCTCTACACACTGACGAACCAGAACGGCATGGAGGTGTGCATCACCAACTTCGGCGGACGCATCGTCAGCATCATGGTGCCTGACAAGAACGGCGAGATGAAGGACGTGGTGCTGGGCTTCGACAACGTGGCAACCTTTGCCGACAGGGAGAACCATCCCAGTGACTTCGGCGCTGCCATCGGGCGCTATGCCAACCGCATCGGCCAGGGCAAGATTACGGTGGACGGCAAGGAAATACAGCTGCCGCAGAACAACTTCGGCCACTGTCTGCACGGAGGCCCCACGGGATGGCAGTACAAGGTGTATGACGTGGTGGACGCTACGGACAACTGCCTGGAGCTGCAGCTCGTGAGCCCCGACGGCGACAACAACTTCCCCGGCACGGTGACCGCCAAGGTTACCTACACCCTGAAGGAGGACAACACGCTGGACATCAGCTACGAGGCTACCACCGACGCTCCCACCTACATCAACATGACCAACCACAGCTACTTCAACCTCAACGGCGACCCCACCGTGCCCATCACCAACCACGAACTCTTCGTGAATGCTGACTGCTATACGCCCGTCGATGACACGTTTATGACCACGGGCGAGATTGCTCCCGTAGAGGGCACTCCCATGGACTTCCGCACGGCTCACTCCGTAGGGCAGGATATCGAGAACTTCGACTTTGAGCAAATCAAGAACGGCAACGGCTTCGACCACAACTGGTGCCTCAACACCAAGGGCGACGACACGCAGGTGTGCACCTCGCTCTACTGCCCCGAGACGGGCATCCTGCTGGAGGTCTTCACCAACGAGCCGGGCATACAGGTCTATAGCGGCAACTTCCTCGACGGCAAGGCCGTGGGCAAGAAAGGCATCGCCTACAACCAGCACGCTGCCATCTGCCTCGAAACGCAGAAGTACCCCGACACGCCCAACAAGAGCAACCTCGAAGGGTGGCCCTCGGCTCTGCTGAACCCAGGCGAAATCTACCACAGCCACTGCGCTTACAAATTCTCGGTGAAAGATTGAAGATTGAAAATTGAAGATTGAAGATTAGTTGCACTTCATGGAGAAAGAGAATAAGATTCTTGTCATCAGTAAAGTTTTTGCGATACGCATCATACGATTATATCAGCATCTGGTAGAAGAGAAGCACGAATATGTCTTGTCAAAACAAGTGCTGAGAAGCGGCACAAGCATTGGTGCCAATGTGCGTGAGAGCGTAAATGCACAGAGCAAACTCGATTTCATCAATAAACTGAATATTGCATTAAAGGAATCGAATGAAACTGAGTATTGGCTGGAATTACTTCATGAGACAGATTACATCGATGACCAATCTTTCAATTCCATCATTCAAGACAACAACAACATTACGGGAACGCTTGTGAATATAATTAAACGAACTAAAGACAACTTAAATAATTAACCTAAGATTGTACGAAAGAATGAGAGAAGATGGCATTGTCAATCTTCAATCTTCAATCTTCAAT
>JAFTEX010000006.1 GCA_017453445.1 Bacteroidaceae bacterium | reverse complement strand
GTTGAAAGTTGAAAGTTATCACGCGCAGCCAATTTTCCATTGTCCATTGTCCATTGACCATTGTCCATTATTCATTGTCCATTGTTCATTGTCCATTATTCATTGTAAATTGTGAATTCTGAATTAAAAGAGGCCCTCTGCGTCGATGCCGCCTGTTCGGGCAATCCCGGACCGATGGAATATCGCGGTGTACACCTGCCCTCGGGGAAACAGGTGTTCCACTTCGGCCCCATACAAGGGACGAACAACATCGGGGAGTTTCTGGCCGTGGTGCATGCCTTGGCACTGATGAAGCAGAAGGGCGTGAGGATGCCCATCTACAGCGACAGCCGCACAGCACTGGCATGGGTGCGCAACCGCAAGGCTAAGACCACCCTGGCACGCACCGAGGAAACGGCGCAAGCGCTGGACTTGGTGGCTCGCGCAGAAAACTGGCTTCGCACCAATGGGGTGGATGTGCCCATCGAGAAGTGGGACACTGACAACTGGGGGGAGATACCCGCAGATTTTGGAAGAAAGAAATAGGGATTTGAGATTAGAGATTAGGGATGAAGAGTTTTTATCAGGTGATGGGCAAATATTTTGCCCGCTACAAAGGATACATCGTCGGGACGCTGGGCATGAACATACTGGCGGCGCTGTTCAACGTGTTTTCGTTCAGCGTCCTGCTGCCCATCCTGAACATACTCTTCAAGATAAACACGGAGCAATACCAGTTTGTGCCCTGGGGCACCGGCGGCTGGGGCAACCTGCTGGACGTAGCGAAGAACAACGGCTACTACTACTGCCAGATGCTCATCGACACCTACGGCCCCGCCACGACCCTGCTCCTGCTGGGCATCATCCTGTCGGGGCTGACCCTGCTGAAGACGGCCACCTACTTCGGCGGTTCTGCCATGCTGGCACCGCTCCGCACGGGCGTCGTCCGCGACATCCGCAACGACATCTACCGCAAGATTGTCCATCTGCCGCTCTCCTTCTTCAGCGAGGAGCGCAAGGGCGACATCATGACGCGCATCACGGCCGACGTGAACGAGGTGGACGCCAGCATCACGTCGTCGCTGGACATGCTCATCAAGAACCCCATCTTCATCCTGGTCTACGTCGGCACGCTCTTCGTCTTCAGCTGGCAGCTGACCCTCTTCACCCTGCTCGTCGTGCCCCTGTTGGCAGGGGGCATCGGCCGCATCGGCAAGAAACTGAAGTCGAAGTCGCTGACCATGCAGAACAAACTCTCGGACAGCGTGAGCCAGATTGAAGAGACGCTGGGCGGACTGCGCATCATCAAGGCCTTCATTGCCGAGGAGAAGATGGAGCAGCGCTTTGCAAAGGTGACGGAGGAGTACCGCGACATCTCGAACCGCGTGGCCATCCGCCAGAGTGCGGCCCACCCCGTCAGCGAATTTCTCGGCACGGTGATGATTGTGCTGGTGCTGTGGTTCGGCGGCTGGCTCATCTTCAACGGCAGCAGCCCCATCGATGCCAGCATGTTCATCTACTATCTGGTCATTCTCTACTCCACCCTGCAACCGCTCAAGGACCTCTCCAAGGCGGGCTATGCCATACAGAAGGGGCTGGCCTCGATGGAGCGCATCAACCGCATCCTGGACGCCGAAAACCCCATCAAGGAAACAGAAAACGCCCATTCCATCGGGGAATTGTCCGACAGCATACGGTTCAGCCACGTGGGGTTCAGCTACACGGAAGGGCGCGAAATCCTGCACGACATCGACCTCACCATCCGAAAGGGCCAGACGGTGGCCCTCGTGGGGCAGTCGGGGTCGGGAAAGAGCACGCTGGTGGACCTCATCCCACGCTACCACGACGTGTCGGAGGGATGCATCACCATCGACGGCTGCGACATACGCCAACTGACCATCCGCTCGCTGCGCGGACTCATCGGCAACGTCAACCAGGAGGCCATCCTCTTCAACGACACCATCCGCAACAACATTGCGTTCGGCAAGGACGGGGCCACGCAGGAGGAGATAGAACAGGCGGCACGCATCGCCAATGCCCACGACTTCATCATGGACATGCCCGAGGGCTACGACACCATGGTGGGCGACCGTGGCGGCAAACTCTCCGGCGGTCAGCGCCAGCGCATCTCCATCGCCCGTGCCATCCTGAAGAATCCGCCCATCCTCATCCTCGACGAAGCGACATCGGCCCTGGACACGGAGAGCGAACGCCTGGTGCAGGATGCGCTGGAACGACTGATGTCCACCCGCACCACCATTGCCATCGCCCACCGCCTGTCGACCATCAAGAACGCCGACGAGATTTGCGTACTCCACGAAGGACACATCGTGGAACGCGGCACCCACGAGGAACTCATTGCCCTCAACGGCTACTACAAGCGCCTGCACGACATGCAACAGTTATAGGGCCCCACCCTGACCCTCCCCAGTAGGGAGGGAAGAAGACACTAATAATAAGATATATGAGCAAAGAAAATACACAAGAGGCAAACGTAACCGCTCCCCTCCCTCGCAGGGAGGGACTGGGGGAGAGTCCGTTGGGGAAGAGTCCGTCCTGGACCATCGTAGGATGGTTTGTGCTGCTGATGGTTGTTTTCGCCATTGGGCGGCTGGTATTCGTAGGTTACAACCACGACGTGGAGCCCGTCACGGGCGGTCAAGTGCTGAACATTCTCGACCATGGACTGCTGCTCGACATGCGCACGGCGGCCTGCCTGCTGCTGTTCCCGGGCCTCTGTGTCTGTCTCATGGGCCAGCGGCGGTGCTGGGTGCTGGTGCCCTACTTCTGCCTGACGGGCTTCTTGGTGGGCTCCATCCTCATGGCAGACATCGTCATGTACGAGTTCTGGGAGTTCAAGCTCTGCGCCGTACACCTTGCCTATGCCGCCTCGCCCGAAGGCACCACAAACAGCGTCAGCACATGGTTCCTCGTGAGCCGTGTCCTGGGCATCGTGGCGTTCATGCTGCTTGTGGCCGTGCCCGCCATACGCCTCATCCCGAAGCGCCAGACGGAGACGGACAAAGATGCTCACCCCTCTTGGGGAGAGAAAGCAAAGGGCGCCTGGGGGCTCATCGTGCTCGTCCTCATGGCACTCTGCCCCGTCGGCGTGGGCAGCTGCTATCAGCGCGGCCCCCTCTTCCTGAGTCATGCTACCACGAACCCAGTCTACCGATTTGCAGTCTCGTTCGGCGACGACGAGAGGTACGCAGCAGAGCTGGAAGAAAGTTCCGCTTGTTGCGGTGCCATCGCAACAAGCCCGACCGAGGGCGAAGCCTCCCATACCGCGGCCCTGCCCTGCTACGCCACCGGCAACGAGGTGACCGACTCGCTGCTCACCTCCCCTCGCCCCTGCATCCTCTTCGTCCAGCTGGAGAGTTTCGGCGGCAAGTTCGTGAAGGAGTTAGGAGGCATCCCCGAGGTGTCTCCCCGCCTGAGCAGTCTCATCCCCGAAGGCATCTTCTGGGACCAATACTACAGCAACTCGTTCCGCACCGACCGAGGCACAGTCTGCGCCTACTCGGGCTGGATCAGTTATCCCACTGTCAGCCCCATGAAACGCGCCTCGATGCACCCACATCTGTCGTCCCTGGCTCTGACGCTCCACAACAACGGCTATCAGACAGGCTACATGTGCGCCGGCCCCATGACCAACATGGGCAAGGAACTCTATCTCTGGGACATGGGCTTCGAGACGCTGATGAACGAGAAATACTTCACCCAGGAGGAACTGAACTCCAGTTGGGGAGCCGACGACCGGACTTCCGCCATGAAACTGCACCATACCATCAAGGAAATACGCCCCGACGCACAATGGATGATGGTGTGGCAGACGCTTTCGAGCCACGAACCCTGGGACGTGCCCTACCACCGACTGGAGGACAAGCGCCTGAACGCCTTTGCCTATACCGACGAATGCCTGGGAGAATTCATCGACAGCCTGAAGACACTGCCCGTCTGGGACAACCTGCTGGTCATCGTCATCCCCGACCACGGGTTCCTCTACGAACAGACCTACGACGACAGCGAATTTTTCCACAGCCCCATGCTTTGGCTGGGCGGAGCCATCCGTGAGCCGCGCCGCATCTCGACACTGATGAACCAGAGCGACATTGCCGCCACGCTGTTGGCACAAATCGGACTTCCACACGACGAATTTCCCTGGAGCCGCAACATCATGGCACCCGACTACAAGCCCTTCGTCTACTGCAACTACCCGGCCGGGCTATTCTATAAGGACGCAACGGGCGAAACACTCTACGACCTCACGGCCGAATGCCCCATTCCCGTGGGTGAGCCCGTGGACTCCACAAGGCTCTGCAAGGCTCTCACCATCCTGCACGCCTCCTATTCCCAGATGCCCCACCCTTAACCCACCAGACCACCCAACGACTAAAACACCCGAACCTTGTACAGCCTACTCTTTTCCTTCCTACGCCTCCTGTCGCGAATGCCGCTCCGCGTCCACTACTTCCTGTCCGACGTGGTGCTCTATCCGCTCGTGCGCCATGTAGTGCGCTACCGGCGCAAGGTGGTACGGAAGCAACTTGCCGACTGCTTCCCCGAAAAGACGGAACAGGAACGACGGGAAACGGAGCGCCGCTTCTACCACTTCTTTTGCGACTATATCGTGGAGACGCTGAAACTCATGACAATACCCCACGGCGAACTGCGCCGCCGCGTGGAATTTGTGGGCATAGAGGAGATGCAGGAGACTCTGCGCCGCGAGGGCAAGCACTTCGGATTCTTCTATCTCGGTCACTATGGCAACTGGGAGTGGCTGGCCTCCTTCCCCCTGTGGCTCCATCCCGAATGGCAGGGGGCACAAATCTATCACCCGCTCCGGAACCGCCACATCGACCAGTTCTTCCTTGACATGCGCCAGCAGTTTGGCGGCGTGTGCATCCCCATGAAGCAGACCCTGCGCCAGATACTGGAGGCCAAACGCGACGGCCAGCAACAAATCATCGGATTCATCGCCGACCAGGCACCCAAGTGGCAGGCCGTACACCACTGGACCGACTTTCTCCACCACCACACGGCCTTCTTCACGGGTTCCGAACGCATCGCCCGGCAGGTAGATGCTGCACTCTACTATGTCCGCGTCACGCGACCATGCCGGGGCCGCTACCGTGCCGAGTTGGTGCCCATCACGCTCCATCCCAACGAAGGAATCGAGAAAAACACCGATGGAACGGACACTTTTGCAGCTACGGACTGCTATGTCAAGATGCTCGAAACTCAGATTCGCGAGTGTCCGGAACTTTGGCTCTGGACCCACAACCGATGGAAGCGGAGCTACGAAGAATGGCTCCTTAGAAAGGACTCATAAAACTCACAACACTATGCCATACACCAAAAGTTACAGCCAGTCTGACGAGTACCGCCGGGAGGAACTGCTCAGAACCATTGAGCACGCACTGACAAAACTGACCCTGCAAGAGTTGGAGGCCCTCTACTACGACATGTCGACCAAGAGCTACATCAACGACTGAGAGACTCCCCCGCCTCATACAAAACAAAGCGAAGCGCATGTCATCTGACTGACATGCGCTTCGCTGTCTCTTGCGGAAGGAGAGGGATTCGAACCCCCGGTGCCTCTCAGCACGCCGGTTTTCAAGACCGGTGTAATCGACCACTCTACCATCCTTCCGATGCTCCACAGAGGGATACATTTCGTGTAAAGCGGTGCAAAGGTACGAAATAAAGTGATACGAAAAAAGCGAAACGCAAAAAAATTGCTTCTTTTTCCTGAAAATCATCCGCAAGGCATCGTCAAGAGCGCCGCAACATGCCAATTGCCCCAAGCACTCCAAGAAGAGCCACGAGCATCGTCTGGAGCGAATGGACAATAAGCACGAACATGGCTCCGTCAGTACCATCGACCCCATATAGCATCAAGACCGTCTTCACTGCGAAATGCCACGGCCCGGCCCCATTGGGAGTGGGCACCAACACGGCAAACGTTCCGACGACGAATGCCACGAGGGCGGGCATCGGCCCCAAGGCAGACGTGTAGGAGAAGCAATAGAACGTAAGATAGAAATGGAGGAAGTAAGAAACCCAAATGCCTACGCTGTAGAACCAGAAGAGTCCCTTATGCCGCACGTTTCGGACGCTGGTCAGTCCATCCAGAAGCCCCCGGAACGTCTCACGCCCCCGGTCGAACACATGGAAACGACGCAGGACGTGCCACCCCCCAGCCAATGCCACCGCGATGCACACTGCAGTCACCAGATAGCCCTGCCACGAAAAACGGGCAAGAATTCCCTGAAGCGACATGCCGGTGCGCCCCATGAAACGCACAAAGACAGGGACCTGAAACAGCACCGTGACCAAGGTCAGCAGCAAGACGAGCAAGACATCCACCACACGTTCGGTGACCACCGTGCCCAACGCATGGCTCACCTTCGTGCCTTCGCGACGGCTGAGATAGCCACAGCGAAGCACCTCGCCCACACGTGGGACCACCAGACTGCTACCATAGGACAGAAAGATGGCGTTGATGCACGACCAGCGGCGCGGATGCTCTCCCGTGGGCTCCAGCATCTGACGCCAGCGAAGGCCGCGCAGGACCTGCGGCAACACGCCGAAAGGCATCGACAGCAACATCAAGCCCCAGTGCATGTCGACTTTCATGGCCGACCATACCGCCTGCCACTGGAAGCCACGATACATCCACCAAAGGATGGCACCGCCCAACAAGACGGGCATCCCGATGCGCAATATGTTATGCAAGTAGTGTTTCAAGGCGCTTGGTAAGGTTTATGAAATCTTCCACAGACAGTTGCTCCGGGCGCAGGGAGAACAGGTCGTCATGCAGCAAGGTCTCCCCGTCAATGCCCAGCTCGCCGAGCAGCGGACGGATGTTGTTGCGCAACGTCTTGCGGCGCTGGTTGAAAGTGGTCTTCACCACCCGGCGGAAAAGGCGTTCGTCACAGTCGAGCCTCTTCACCTGATTACGTGTCAGGCGGACAACGGCCGAACGCACCTTGGGAGGCGGATTGAAGACGCCCGGCTCCACCGTGAACAGCAATTCGACATCGTACCACGCCTGTATGAGCACCGACAGGATGCCATACGTCTTCGACCCGGGGCTGGCAGCCATGCGCTCGGCCACCTCTTTCTGAATCATGCCCGTGCAGCAGGGAATCAGGTCGCGATACTCCAACATTTTGAAGAAAATCTGTGAGGAGATGTTGTAGGGATAGTTGCCCGTCAGCACAAAAGGCTGCCCGTCAAACGTGCGTTCGAGGCGCATCGTCAGGAAGTCGTCCTCGATGATATAGTCCTCCAACTCAGGGAACTCCCGACGCAGGTAACTGACCGACTCGAAATCAATCTCCACCACGCGCAGGAGGCGGTTCTTCTGCATCAGGTACTGCGTCATCACCCCCGTGCCAGGCCCCACCTCCAGAATGGGCAGGTCGGGACAGGCATCCACCGTGTCAGCAATGCGTTTCGCCACTGCAAGGTCAGTCAGGAAGTGCTGACCAAGAAACTTTTTGGGCTTTACTTTCATTATAATGACATTTTCGGGGGCAAAGATACACAAAAAAAACGATTTTCTTTTGTCAATTACCATATTATTACGTAACTTTGTGCGCTATTAAGCACGAATTTGAACCTTTTTACTAACTATTAACTAACTAATTCTACGCTATGAGAAATATTTACTCTCTGCTGCTTGGCCTGCTCTGCATGAGCACGGTCAGTGCACAATCGTGGACCGAGCCCACCGCTCCTACGGAAGGCTCTGACCCCGTTTCGGGTCACATCTACCGCGTGAAGAACGCAGAGGAGGGACTGTATCTGGCCTATGGTACCGTATGGTTCGGTTGGAACACAACCGCCATGCTGGTAGACCCCGAAGCCCAGGATCCCCTCTCCTTCACCATGACCGAAGAGTTTGACGAGGAAGGCAACAGCCTCGGTTGGACCTTCAAGAACTACGACGGCCCCTGGCCTAACCGCTACGTCTTCGTTTCCGGCAACGGAATCGAGGGTTTTGCCATGCACGTCGACAATCCCACCGACGTTCACCGCTACTTCGAACTGCTGAAGCAGGAGAACGGCAACTACCACGTCCGCGTGGCTGCCCAGGTGGACACCTACGGACAGAGTGCCCTGGAAGACTGGGCCGACAGATGCTGGGGCTGGGGCGGATATGAGGATGCCACTGGGCAGAACTTCGCCATCTACGCATCAGTGAAGCCCGAGGACGGCTTCTTCTGCGACTGGCAGCTCGTCGACGTTTCCGTCTTCATTGCCCGCCAGAAGCTCTTCGAACTGGCCGTGACCATCGAGGAGGAAGACCTGGGCGTGGACTATGAGGCCTACACCGAAGTCTACAACGGCGAAGACCTGGAGGCCCTGAACGCTGCCGTCACCGAGTTGAACCAGCAAATCCAGACAGCCCGCGCATACGCCGTGCTGCGCTATGGCGAGGACGGACTGAATCCTCCCTCGAACGACAACCCCGCCGATGCCACCTCTCTCATCGTCAACAGCGACTTCAGCGAGGGCAACATCAACGGATGGACCTGCACCTTCGTCAGCGGCAAGAACGCCAGCAACGTGGGCTACCAGGGCGCAAACTACACCAACGGCGACGTACAGATCAGCCAGTTCATCGAGGCCTGGACCCCCAACCAGATGAACCCCAACTGTTCCTGGGCTGCCATCGGCGACGGCGAACTGAGCCAGACCATGTACGGTCTGCCCGCCGGTAAGTACACCTTCACCTGCGACGCCATTGCCGTGGCTCAGTGGGGTAACCCCAACCCCGTCAGCGGCGTACAGCTCTTTGCCAAGGGCGGCGACATCGACATGTTCCAGACCATCGCCACGGGCGACGCTCTGCCCGAGCACTATGAGGTGACCTTCGTAAGCAGCGGCGGCGACGTGACCCTGGGTCTGCGCACCGTCAACGCTACGGCCAACTGGATTGCAGCCGACAACTTCACCCTCACCTACTACGGCGAAGTGTCCGACAATCCCTACCAGGCTGTACTGAAGGACCGCATCGCACAGCTCGAACAGCAGTATGAGTACGTCGAGGACGTGAAGGCCAACAAGGACGTGAAGGAAGCATTCGAAAGTGCCATGGAGGCCGCACGCACGGCTGCCGACAACAACGAGGGCACCGACGAGTACTACCAGCAAGCCACCGAGGCGCTGAACGCTGCTGCCAAGGCTCTGGAAACCTCCATCAACGACTACATTGCCCTGAAGAAGACCATCGACGGACTGCGTGAGAAGAACGAGCAACTGGCCACCGCATGGCCCGAACTCGTGGACGGCGAAGACGGTCTGGCCGACATGGTTGACCAACTGGACAACGCTTACGAGGAAGGCACCATCACGAGTGAGGCCATCGCTGCCGTGCAGGAGGAAATCTCCAAGAAGATTGCCGACTACATCAGCGAGAACTGCAAGGCCGGCGACGACCTGACCATCCTGCTCAACAACCCCGGGTTCGACACCGACCAGTCTGGTTGGGAAATCACCAACTACGAAGGCACGGGCAATGTCAGTGCAGGCAACCACCGCTGGGGCGGCCAGAACATCATCCTGCCCGCAGGCTTCATCAAGGAAGACGGCGAGGAAGTGATGGAGGACGAGACCCTCATGAGCGGCTGCAACGAAATCTGGAAAGGTGCCTTCAAGTACCAGCAGACTATCCTCAACATGCCCGCTGGTCTCTACACGCTGAGCTGCAAGGGCTTCCAGCGCAACGAGAACAACCAGAACGACACCAGCGTGCCTGCCAATGCCGCCGAGCTGTTTGCCATCACGAACGGCGACAAGGTACAGACCCAGAAGTTTGCCAACATCTTCGGCGACTGCTCCGAGACGATGCTCTACAACGGCCCCAGCGTCGGCGAATACGGCGTTGCCTACGGTGGTGGTGTAGGTACGGAGACCGACCTGAATAGTGCCACGCCTGCCGAAGGCCTGTACTACCCCAACGGTATGTGCGGTGCCAGCGCCCACTTCGCAGCCGGCTACTACAAGCAGGAGTTCAACTTCGTGCTGACCGAGACCAGCGACGTCACCATCGGCGCACGCTGCCAGGCTGACTACTACTGGACGCTGTTCGACGACTTCCAGCTCGTATATCAGGGCCAGGATGCCAATGCTTACGCTCCCGTCATCGAGAACCTCATCGCTCAGGCCGAGAAAGAAGGTCAGGGCGAGGAAGACATCTTGACCACCGAGGCCACCGACAAGATTGACCAGGCCATCAAGCAAGGCCAGGATGCCATCGACGCAGCCAATATCGACGATTGCATCGCTGCCATCGAGGCTCTGCGCGACGCCATCGCATTTGCCGAGAGCACCCTCGTCGAGACCAAGAAACTGGCTGAGGAATATCAGGTGATGGTTGACTACCGCTACGGCGATATCGACCTGGTGAGCACCGAGGAGACCTTCCCCACCCTGATCGAGACCATCGGCACGGCCATCGAGAACAAGGAAATCAAGGACATGGCAGAGATTGAGAGCTTCCGTCAGCAGATGAAGGCCGGCTTCACCGCCTACGTGATGTACGACATCAAGGACGGTGCCACCGAGGAAGAGCCCGCTGACATCACCGCTGTCATCTACAACCCCGACTATCAGAACTACGGCATCAGCGAGAACAGCAACGTCATCGGTTGGGACGTTGAGGGCACTCCCGGCTTCAACGGCACCTCTGCTGAGTTCTTCAACCAGAACTTCAGCATGACCCAGACCATCTACAACCTGGCCAAGGGTTACTACGTGCTGACCGTGCCCGGTTACTACCGCGACGGTGAATTTGCCGGCGTCGAGACCATCCTCAACACCGAGGGAGGCTCTGAGACCAAGCGCGTCACCTTCTTTGCCGGTGAGACTAAGACCAAACTGCTGCCCATCTCCTACAACATGGCAGAGTACAGCGAGATGAATCCCGAAGGTGGTTCCATCACCGTCGGCGAGGAGCAGTTCTACGTGCCCAACGACATGGCTCAGGGCGTCATTGCCTTCGAAAACGAGCTCTACGTGAACAAACTGCAGTTCGAGGTGGCCGAGGACGGCACCGACGTAGTCATCGGCCTGAGCAAGGAAGAGACTATCACGAACGACTGGACGATGCTGGGCGTATGGAAGCTTGAGTACATTGGCACGGCTACTCCCACCGAGGATCCGACCACTCAGATTGCAGGTGTAGAGGCAGAGGCTCCCGTGAAGGCTGCTATCTTCAACCTCGCCGGCCAGCGCGTAAGCAAGGCCGTGAAGGGCATCTACATTGTCAATGGCAAGAAAGTGGTCATCAAATAAAGCCACAAAGCATATCCTAAGACACTAAAGAGTCTTAAAAATATCAAAAAAAAGGCCGTGACGTTTTGCGCGTCACGGCCTTTTTTGTATATTTGCTCCGATAAAGATACAATAAACCTTATTTACTAACTAAATCTTAAACGTATGAGAAAAAAATTACTCTCTTTCGTGGCCCTGGTAATGGTTGCCATGGGCATGAATGCTCAGACGTGGACGAAGCCGACCGTCACAGGAGTCGTCAGCCCCTATGCCGTCTCGCTGGGCGACCATCTGACATCGGCTGACGAACTGTCGCCCAGTCTGGATGTGGCCAACGCCGTCTACCTCTACAACGTGGCAGCCGAGGGTTTCCTCGGTGGTGGCAACTCATGGGGCACACGTGCCTCCATCAAGGTTGCCTCCGGCGGTGACAACCGTCCCGACCTGCCCTACTTCATCTGCGACGTGACGGAGAACTACAACAACAACATCGCACTCTCTCCGGTGGAAGGGGAACAGATCGTCTGGCTCTACAGCCCCAAGTCGAAGAACAACTACCTGACATTCCGCGACGACGCTATCGCCTGCTGGGTGGACCTCGGCAACCAAAGCCACAACGGTCAGTACTGGCGCGTCGAGGAGGCTGGCGACTACTACCGCTTCAAGAGCCCCAAGACCCACCCCACCTTCGGCGAAGACCTCTACCCCAACTGGGAGTATGAGTATTTCGGATGGAACGGCAAGAACGACAACAACGTCGCCTCGGCCAACATCGACCCCCGCGAGCAAGGTGTCGGCGTAGACTGGCTGCTCATCGGTGCCGAGGGCTTTGCCGCCTATCAGAATGCCTCTCCCCTCATCAACGCCCGCACCGCTCTCTATGAGCAGGCTCAGATTGTCGTTAACGAGGAACTGGGAGAGTACGGAGTGAGCTACGAGGAGTACACCGACGTGTACAACGGCACGGACATTGCCGCCATCAATGCCGCCACCCAGGAACTGGCTGCAAAGGTGGTGGAAGCCCGCAAGACAAAGGCTTGGGCCACGGGCACTGAGGAGAACCCCAGCGACGTGACCTTCCTGCTCACCAACCCCTTCTTCAACGGAAGCATCAACGGCTGGACCGTGGACGTTCCCGGAGCACAGAACACTGCATATCAGGGTGCAAGCTACACCAATACCGACTCGGCAGACGACGACCCCAACCACGGAGTGGCCATCGGCGGCTTCATAGAGGCGTGGGTTCCCGGCAAGGGCCTGGGCAGCGGCAAAATCTATCAGCAGGTAGAGTTGCCTCTGGGCAAGTATGTGCTGGGCGTGGACATCATCGCCTGCAACCAGTACAACGGCGACTCCCGCGAAAACGCTAACGGCGTCCAGCTGTATGCCCTCGGCGGCGGTATCGACAATGGTACTGAGGTCCGGACCTACAACGGCCAGCCCGAGCACTACGACTTTGAATTCATCACCGCCGGCGGCACCACCGAGCTGGGTCTGCGCGTCACCGACGCCACTGCCAACTGGATTGCAGCCGACAACTTCACCCTGAAGTACAGAGGCAACGACGTGGATCCCTTCTACTTCGCCCTGCCCACACTCGTGGAGACCTGCGAAAACGAGGTTGACGTAGAGGCCAACCCCGCCAACAATGCCGTCAAGGAGGCATACAAGGAGGCCCTGGAGAACGCCCGCAACCTGATTGGTGAGGAAGAAGGCGACTTCGAAGGTGTCTACAAGGCCCTGTCTGAGGCGAAGGACAACCTGGCGGCTTCCGTGGCTGCCTACCAGCGTCTGACGACCTTCGTCGAAAAGGTTGCCAAAGACCTGAAGGCCTACGAGAAGAACACGGAGCTGAACAGCGCCATCTCCGAGCTCTACGACAACACCTACCTGCCCGGACTCGAGGACGAGACGGCCACCAACGAGCAGATTGAAGAGTGGATTAGCAACTACGACAGCTTCCTGCTCGGTGCTGTAAAGGATGCCATGGCATCTGCCACCGAGGAAGCCCCCCTGCTCATCTCCATCTTCGGCAAGAACCTCGACTACGCCGACAACAGCACCACAGAGGGCTGGACCGTGACGACCGGTTCCGTGTCGGGCGGCGGCAGCTACAAGGTGAACTACCACAACGGCGAGGTTTGGAAGAACACCTTCGCTTGCCTCCAGACCATCGCTGACATGCCCGCCGGCAAGTACACCATCAAGGCCAAGGCCTTCTACCGCGATGCGCCCAATGCAGACCACTACGACCTCTTCGTCAGCGGTGAGGCCGACATCACCACCTACCTGGTGGCTGGCAGCAACAAGACTCCGGTGCCCGCACTGGCTCTGGCAGCCATTGAGAGCACGACTCAGCCCGAAGGCTCCTACTACACCGAAACCGTGGCCGCCCAGACCGACGATGACGGCAACATCATCGCCGAAGGCAGCGGCATCTGGATGCCCAACTCGCAGCAGGCTGCCGAATGGGCCTTCAACAACGACGAAGACCTGCAGTGCGAAGTGAGCACCTATCTGGCACAGGACGGTGACCTCACCTTCGGTACCCGCAACGACGCAATTCAGGAAGGCAACGACCAGTGGAGCGTCTGGACTCAGTTCGAAATCTACTACATGGGTAAGGATCAGAATGCCCTCTACGAGCAGGTTGTGGCTCTGGGCGAGCAGGCCAGCGAGCTGATGAGCGATCCTCAGTACACCATGGTGGAGGCCGGCAACGAGAAACTCAACGATGCCGTGGCTGCTGCCGAGGCTGCCAAGGCAACCGACTCTGAAGAATTCCTGACCGCCATCGTGGAAAAAATCAACGAGGCCATAGCCTACGTTCAGGAAGGCCGCCAGCTGGCCGATGAGTTGATGAACATCGTCGAAATCTACACTACCAAGAAGGAATCCGAGTCCATTATCAGCAGCGACGAGACCTTTGAGGAACTCTTCAGAAGCATCAACGTTGCCATCGGTTCCGAGTCGTTCGAGAGCAACGAGGTCATCAAGAGTTGGATTGAGCAGCTGCCCTCCGCATGGATTGGCTTCGTCATGGGTCAGGATATGGAAGGTGCCAGTGCCGAAGAACCTTTCGACATCACAGCCATCATCTTCAACGCCGACCTTGAGGACATTGAGCACAGCACCCGCGAGCAGGCTCCTCCCTACTGGAACGTTGACGCACTGGGCAAGAACAACGGCTATCAGGACAACAACACCTACTCCAATGCTGAAGGCGACATCACACTGGATCACTTCATCGAGAGCTGGACTCCCAGTGGCACCCTGGCCGACGGTCAGATCAGCCAGACCCTGGCCGGCGCACTGCCCGCAGGCTTCTATCGCCTGGAGGTTGACGGCAAGTCATCTTCCACCGCTGTTGGCATCGAGTTCGGTGTCACCGACGGCACCAAGAATTGGACTGTGCCCGTTATCAGCGACGACCCCGCTCACTGGAGCGTAAACTTCGAGAGCGACGGCACCAGCGTGCTCACCATCGGCGTCTTCGTCAAGGAGACCAACGCCACCTGGATTGCATTTGACAACTTCAAGCTTGGCTACATCGGCAGCACCGCACCCGATGCCGTAGAAGGTATCGCAGCAGAGGGCACCGCCAAGCCCGCGGCCATCTACAACCTCGCCGGCCAGCGCGTACAGAAGGCCATCCGCGGCCTGTACATCATCAATGGCAGGAAGGTAGTGATTAAGTGAGCAACAAGACTCTGAGCCCGCTCGGGCTTGTTCGAACGTGAACGAGCCCGAGCAACGCTCAAGGTCTCGGTAAGAGAAACTGTTTGATTACGAAAAGAGGCTCCCGGGCAATTCGTCCGGGAGCCTCTTTTCGTTCGCCCTGGCCCTAATAAATCAGAGGCTCCCAGACTGTTCATCTGGGAGCCTCTTCTCTGTCAGTGCCCGGAACGGGACTCGAACCCGTACGGCCGTGAAGCCAAGGGATTTTAAGTCCCTCGTGTCTACCGATTCCACCATCTGGGCGACCTTTCGGGTGCAAAGATACAATAATAAATTAAGAATTGAAAATTAAAAATTAAAAAATATTGTGCACCTACCGATTATTGACAGAAAGGGTGTTGCTGCCGTAGTAGACGCGGTAGCGGAAGAGGGGCTTGCCGGCCTCTCCCTGGCTGACTTGCCCCGTGTTGTTGAGGTCGTAGGTGCGCTGGCATCGCGAGCAGTAGGCGTAACCGCCCTCGCGAAGCGCGAGCCGGCGTGTCATGTAACCCGTCCCTTCGTAGCAGTTACGGCAGGCCAGGTCGTAGCAGGTGACGACACTCACGAGCTCGCCCAGTTCCGGAATGTTGGGCAGGCCCACGATGAAGCCGCACAGCCCCATGTAGAAGCCCGTGTAGCCGTCCACGGCCGTCCGGTTGGCCTTGCCAGGGTTGCCCTCGGGCTTCGCAAAGAGGAACGTGTTGCCCGAAAGCGTGATGGTGCACCACTCCCCCATCGACTCGCACGACGAATAGAGTTGCGAGATGCTGTTGACAGGGCTGAAAGTGAAGCTGGCCGGCAGTGAGCAATACTTGCTGCTCACCACCTCATCGCCGCACGAGGCGAGAAGGAGAGAGACGGAGAACATGAGGAAACGGGAAAACGTCTTCATTTTCCTGCATCCCTTATATACCAAGGACTTTTTCATCTTCCCATTCTCTCAATACGGCAGCATGGCCAGCATGTCGGCCAGTCGTTCCACACCGTCTTTCAGTTTTCCCTTGAGCATCTGTTTCAGGAAGAAATTGAGGTCTGCCCCGAGGGTCACCTTCATGGCGGTGGTGCCGTCGGCGGCAGGGAGGAGCTGAATCCAGAGATTTCCGGCCACGGGAGAGTTCTCGGTCTGGAACTTCACGAGCTTCGGGTCTTCACGCTCCACGACGCGCAGCGAAACGTTTCCCACAGGACCCGCCTCGACTGTCACCGAATCGCGGTCGAGCTGCATCCGCTCCACCACGCTGCGCAACTGCTGAAGCTGTTCCTCACTGATTTTGTCGCCGGCCTGCTGACGCACGACCTGTTCAAAATTCGGGTCACCCAGGCGTTCCTGAATGGCACGCAGGTTCGACAGGTCGCTGAGTTTGGCATACACGTTGCCCACGGGGGCATATATCTTCTTTACGGTGCTTTCGTATTTGGTCATGATTAGGGAGAGTTAAAGAGAGGGGGGGGATTACTTTTTCCAATTTGCGGGGTCCTTGCGCCATTCGTGCAGCAGGTCGATGTCGTCCTCGCTGATGTAACCGATGCGCAGCGCCTCGGCCACGACAGCCTCGTAGTTAGTCAGCGTGACCAGTGTCACCTTTGCCGCCTTGAAGGCCTCCTCTGCCTCATGGAAGCCGTAGGTGTAGGCGGCCACCATGCCAATCACCTCGCATCCGTTCCGGCGGATGGCCTCGACGGCCTTCAGACTGCTTCCGCCCGTGGAGATGAGGTCCTCGACGACCACCACCTTCATGCCCGGACGCAACTCGCCCTCTATCAGGTTTTCCAGTCCGTGGTCTTTGGGTTTCGAACGCACGTAGGCAAAGAGCAGGCCCAAGGCATCGGCCACGAGTGCCCCCTGCGGGATGGCTCCGGTGGCCACACCGGCAATGGCTTCGGCTTCGGGGAAACGCTCCATGACGATGCGGGCCGTCTCCAGTTTCACGAACGAACGCAGTCCGGGATAGGAAAGCGTCTTACGGTTGTCGCAGTAGAAGGGGGAGTGCCACCCCGAGGCCCAGGTGAAGGGATTGTTCGGCTGAAGCTTGATAGCCTTAATGTTCAGCAACTTGGCTGCAAAGATTTTCTCTAACGTCTTCATTGTAAATATTCGGTTAGTTCTCTTTTCTGAGTGCAAAGGTAATGCAAAGTGAGGGAAATGCCAAATTTTAGGCTCGCTAAAGCGCGAAGATATTTACATTAGCGGCCGAAGCATACTTGCTTATGCTTATTCCATGCGCATGGTTTAATCATTCCATGCGCATGGTTCAATCATTCCATGCGCATCGAATGAACCTAAGGTAACGAGGTTCGGTTCGAAGCCTCGGCTCGCGAGGAAGCGCATGAGCTTTCCCTGTCGTTCATAGTCCGAGGAAGCCTTGATGGTGGGCAACTTGGTGCGGACCAGATGCTGAAGGATGTCGCGATATTCGTCGGCTGGCAGTTCGTCCAGTGCCGCCCGGCGGTCATCGGGACTGATGCCCAGGAGGCGCATCGACTGGTCAATCTTGATGCGTCCCCAATGATTGTAACGCAACTTGTCGAGTGCGAACGCACGGGCGAAACGACTTTCGTCGATGTATTTTTCGTCAATCAGGCGGTCTACGATGCGCTCGCGCGACTCCGCAGGTGCTCCCCATTGCTCCAGTTTCTGCCTGATTTCGCTCACACAGCACTCGCGCCGGCTGCAAAGCGCGGCTGCCTTGGAGAGGGCCTCTTTTTCGGTAATATTCACCGATGAAATGGACTTTTTCTGCATATTTTACATCATTTTACATCTGAGTTCATAAAGAATTCATAAAAGTTCACCAAGAATTCACCTTTTCTGAATAAATCTTGACAAAAACTAACGCGCTCTCACAAAGCGCGGACGGCCAAAATCGTCGTCCAGCACGTCCACCCCTAAATAGCAAATATCTCCGATTAAATGGGCCGTTTCTGCACCGAGCTGCTGGTTAATTTCCACCCAAAGCGTACCTCCCGGGCGCAGATGGCGACGGGCGTAGAGGGCAATGGCCCGATAGTAGCGGAGGGGGTCGTCGTCCGGAACGAAGAGAGCCAGGTGGGGCTCGTGGTCCAGGACGTTGCGGGCCATGTCCCGGGATTCGGTCTGGCAGACGTAAGGAGGATTGGAAACGATGAGGTCCCATTGCCGATTGTCGTCGGGGGGCGAAAAGATGTCCACCTGCTCCAGCGAGAGCGTGGCTTCAGGATAGAGAGACGCATTTCGGCGAGCCACGTCCAGCGCCTCGGGACTCACGTCCCAAGCGGTCACCCGCGAGGCTGGCAGCTCAAGGGCCAGCGTGAGGGCGATGCAGCCCGTGCCCGTTCCGATGTCGAGCACACGGAGCGCGGAGCCGGAGGGAGCGGCGTGTGCCGCCTCGGGCAGGTCGGCAAGCAACCGGCGCACGAGTTGCTCCGTCTCGGGACGAGGTATGAGGGCACCGGGGGCCGTAGAGAAGCGGCGGCCGCAGAAGTCGGTATGTCCCAGGATGTACTGGATGGGTTCGTGATTGAGGAGGCGCGATGTAATTTCTTTGACAACTTCGATGTCGTCTGCCGATAATTCATTATCTTTGTCGAGCAAAAGGTCAGTCTGGGTCAGTCCGAAGCGTTCCTCGCACAACCACCGGGCCAAGGCACGCGCCTCCCCCTCGGGATAGACCTGACGCAGGTCGCTGACAATCCTGTGATAGGTTTTCATGCTGCAAAGGTAATATAAAAAGTTCATAGTTCAAAGTTCATAGTTCAAAGTTAGAGATGAGACAGAACGAAACAGACGAGCAATACATGCGGCGGTGCCTGCAACTGGCACGACGCGGACGGTTAGGAGCGGCCCCGAACCCCATGGTGGGCGCAGTCGCAGTCTGCGAGGGCCGCATTATCGGCGAGGGGTTCCACCAGCGATGCGGCGAGGCACACGCCGAAGTGAACGCCATCCGTTCGGTCAGGGAGGAAGACCGCCCGCTGCTGCGCCGAAGCACCCTCTACGTCAGCCTGGAACCCTGTGCGCACTATGGCAAGACGCCGCCCTGCGCCCAACTCATTATCGACACGGGCATCCCGCACGTCGTGGTGGGCTGCCGCGACCCCTTCGCAAGAGTCGACGGACGGGGCATCACGATGCTACGCGAGGCCGGCGTGGAGGTGCGCGAGGGGGTGCTGGAAGAGGAATGCCGCCGGCTCAACCGCCGTTTCATCACCTTCCACACCCTGCACCGCCCCTACATCACCCTGAAATGGGCACAGAGCGAAGACGGATTCATCGACCGCCGACGCGAAAGCCCCGAAGAGCCGCCCGTACACTTCTCCACCCCGACGACGCAAGCCCTGGTCCACCAGCTCCGCGCCGGGCACGAGGCCATACTGGTCGGGCGACGCACGTGGGAACTGGACCGCCCGAGCCTGACCGTGCGGCACTGGCACGGGAGGAGCCCTCTGCCCGTCGTTCTGAGCAGCAGCCCCGTCGGTAACGAGACAAACGGAACGACGACGCCCCCACACACGCCGCCGCTCGTCTACGGCGACCCGAAGGCTGCCGCCGCCGGATTATGGGAGAGGGGCGTGCAAAGCCTGTTGGTGGAAGGTGGTGCACAGACGTTGCAGAGTTTCATCAATGCCGGCCTCTGGGACGAGATTCGCGTGGAGACGGCCCCCTTGCATCTGGAAACCGGCATCCAGGCACCTCATCCTCCTGCAGCCGTCTCCGAAACCTTCCGCATCGACGGCAACCGCATAGACGTTTATCGCAAAACGAGCGAATAAAAATTCCTAAAAAAACTTAAAACACACGATTTTTTGCCCTGAAACCCTAACAAAACTTAATTACGCGCAATATTACGCCCCGAAGTTTCGATATAAGAAAAAAAAGGCGTACTTTTGCAGACTGAAACTAAAAGCGCGCGTATATACGTATGAAGAAATACATCTATCCCCTGTTGGCAATCCTCATGTTGCCCACCGTATTGACCTCGTGTTTCAAGGACGAAGAAGAAGTGGAAGTCTCTGAGAGTTGCTACATCTCGGCCGTCTCGCTCGGGAACCTCAAACGTAACATCTACGGCTACACCAGCAAAGGCATGGACAGCATCTACACGACCACCTTTGCCGGCAGTCACTTTCCCATGACCATCGACCAGCGTCGGCTGACCATCGAGAACAAGGACTCACTGCCCACACGCACCAGGCTGAAGGATGTCCCCCTGACGGTGACCTTCACGGGAGCACTCGTCTGGCGGAAGGCCGACGTGACCCACCTGACGGACACCACATGGACGACCTACAACAGCAGCGATTCGCTCGACCTGACCGAACCCATCCATCTGCGCGTCTACTCCCTGTCCGGCAAGTCGAGCCGGACCTATACGCTGAAGGTCAACGTACACCAGCAGAACGGCGACAGCACCGTATGGAACGACCTGGGCGAAGTCAACGCGCTGGACGGCCTGAGCGAGCGAAAGGTCCTCACGTGGAACGGCCAACTGACCGTAATCGCCCTGGACAGCGAGCAGAAGCCCGTCAGCCTCACCCATCCCCTCAGCGCCGAGGGCGAATGGACGAAGCAAGCACTCACGGGGGCCGACGACGCACGCCCCAGCACCCTGCAAAAGGTGGGCAACGCCCTGTACATGCTCACTGACGGCATGTGGGTCATCACCAGCCAGGACGGCGTGAACTGGGAACCAATGAAAATGGAAGAAACGATGACAGAGTGGCTGACCCTCGTGGGAGGCAGCGACGACTACCTCTATGCCCTGACCCCTTCGGGGCTCGTCCGCAGCCGAGTGGACAACGGAACCATCACATGGAAGGCGGAAAAGCTGGATGACGAAGTCGCTAACCTGCCTATGTCGGAACTGAACAGCGCCTATTACACCCAGACCAACGGGATGAAACGGCTGACGCTCATCGGCAGCCGCTCGGACGGCGACACGGAAGCCACCATCTGGGCCAAGGCGTGGGAAGAGGGGCAGGAAGAACAGGAAGGCTGGCTCTACTACACCCCCAACCCGGCCGACAAATATCGCTGCCCGATACTGGAAAACCTGTGCGTGGTGCCCTACGACGACGGAATACAAGCCCTCGGCGGGAAGAGCCGCAACGGGCAATACGCCGCCCTTGAGCACGTGTTCCACAGCAGCGACCACGGCATTACGTGGAAGACCTACGAGAACGACGACATGGAGGTAGACCCCAAGTTGCAGGCTGCGGCCAAAGACGCCAAACACATCTCCGCCACGGTGGACGAAGAGAACTTCCTGTGGATTGTGGCCGACAAGAACGTGTGGCGCGGACGCATCAACCGCCTGGGATTCCAGAAGAAGTGAACAACCGGAGAACAATTGAAAGACTGAACGCTTGAAACGCCTGTCCATCATACTATTGTGTCTGACTGCGACCCTGAACATGGGGGCACAGGAGGAGGACGAGTACCAAATGGAGATGGGCGGTGCCGTGGGACTGGACTTCTACTTGGGCGATGCCAACAAAGTACCCTTCCGACACACGAGTGCCATGGGAGGAATCCTGGTTCGCAAGATATTCAACCCGCGCATGGTGCTCAAAGGCAACCTTGCCATGGGCCACCTCACAGGCAACACCAAGGGCTACTACATACCCGAAAACGCCAGCAGCAAGACTCCCGAGGGAGGCCTACCCGTCAGCTTCAAGTTCAAGCGGAACGTCGTGGACCTGGGGGCCCAGTTCGAGTTCAACTTCTGGGGCTACAGCATGGGCGAAGCCTACAAGGGAAACAGCCGCATCACCCCCTACGCCGTGGCGGGAGCCGGACTGACACTGGTGACAGGCGGCGGCGGTGGCACGAAAGTGGCACTGAACTTTCCCGTGGGCGTGGGCGTAAAATATAAGATTGCACCACGCGTAAACGTGGGAGCCGAGTGGACCTTCCGATTCACCACCACCGATGCGCTGGACACCAGCCGCGAGTGGAAACAGCTGAACCAGCCCTACGGCATAAAGAGTTCGGGACTGAAGAACAAGGATGCCTACTCGTTCTTGATGGTGTATCTCACCTACGACATGCTCCCGAAGTGCAAGACCTGCCACAACAACGACTAAGAGGCTAACGACTAAAGAGCAAAGACAAAACCAGATATGACACTGATTGACCAAATAGACAAGAACCGCATTCCCCAGCACGTGGCCATCATCATGGACGGCAACGGACGGTGGGCCAAGCAGCGCGGACTGCCCCGCACGGCAGGACATGCCGAGGGAGTGGAGACCGTGAAGAAAATCACCACCGAGGCCACCCGACTGGGCATCAAGTACCTGACGCTCTATACGTTCTCTACGGAGAACTGGAAACGGCCCATGCCCGAGATTGAGGCATTGATGGGACTCATCCTGGACCACCTGGAGGAGGAAATCTTCATGAAGAACAATGTGCGCTTCCGCGCATTGGGTGGACTGGAGCTCCTGCCACCGAAGGTGCAGAAGCGACTCCAAGAGTGCATGGAGCGCACCGCCCAGAACACGAAGATGACCATGAACGTCATGCTCAGCTACTCATCGCGCTGGGAACTGACGGGTGTCATGCGCCAGATGGCAGAGGAGGTGAAACAGGGACGGTTGCAGCCCGAAGAAATCACGGAGGAATTCATCTCTTCGAGGCTGCTCACCCACTTCATGCCCGACCCCGACCTGCTCATCCGCACGGGCGGCGAACTGCGCATCAGCAATTACCTGCTCTGGCAGTCGGCCTACTCCGAATTCTATTTCTGCGACACTTACTGGCCCGACTTCGACGAAGAGTGCCTCTGGCGAGCCATCGTCGACTATCAGAGTCGCCAACGCCGATTCGGCAAGACGGGCGAACAGGTGGAGAACGAAAAGAATTGAAACTAAGCGAAAATGAAGTCAAAATACATCATACTGTTGCTACTGACCGCCACGCTTCCCTTGCTGGCGCAGAGCACAAAAGAGGTCAAGCCCACCATCGACTACGGGCGCACACCTCGCGAATACATCCTCGGAGGCATCGCCGTCAGCGGGGTACAGAACTACGACGAGTATCTGCTCGTCGGACTTTCCGGACTGCAAGTAGGACAAAAGATAACCATCCCCGGCGACCAAGTGACCAAGGCCATACGCCGTTACTGGCGGCACGGGCTCTTCAGCAGCGTGGCCATCGAGGTGGACAGCATCGTGCGCGACTCGGCCTTCCTGCACATACGGCTCACCCAGCGCCCACGCATTTCCGAGATTCGGTACACCGGCGTGAAAAAAGGCGAGCGCGACGAACTGGAGAGGAAACTGGGACTCGTGAGAGAGGGACAGATGACCCCCAACACCATCGACCGCGCCAAGATTCTGGCCAAGAAGTACTTCGACGAGAAGGGCTTCAAGAATGCCGACATCAGCATCATGCCCAAGGACGACGCCTCGAAGCCGGATCACGTCATCGTGGAGGTGGACATCAACAAGAAGGACAAGGTGAAGGTGAACCACATCTACATCCGCGGCAACAACAACCTGTCCGAAAAGAAAATCAAGGGAAACCTCATCTCGAAAGGCGTGCTGAAGACCATCCACGAACGCCACAACATGGGAAGCTGGTTCCGCTCGAAGAAGTTCACCGACAAGAAATACAAGGAAGCAAAGGAAAACCTCATCGAGAAATACGCCCAACTGGGCTACCGCGACGCCTACATCACAAGTGACAGCGTGGTGCCCTTCGACGAAAAGAGCGTGGACATCTACCTCGACATCGACGAGGGAGCCCGGTACTACATCCGCAACGTGGAATGGGTGGGCAACACGCTCTACAACACCGATGCCCTGAACGAGTTGCTGCGCATGAAAAAGGGCGATGTCTACGACCAGAAACTACTCAACCAGCGCCTCTCGAGTGACGAAGATGCCATCGGCAACCTATACTACAACAACGGCTACGTGTTCTACCAACTCGACCCCGTGGAGACAAACATCGTGGGCGACTCGGTCGACCTTGAGATGCGAATCTACGAGGGCGGTCAGGCACACATCAGCCACGTGCGCATCATCGGCAACGACCGCGTCTACGAGAACGTCGTGCGCCGCGAACTCCGCAACAAGCCCGGCGACCTCTTCTCGAAGGAGGCCATGGAACGCTCCTACCGCGAAATTGCCTCCATGGGATTCTTCGACCCCGAAAGCATCGATCCGAAGGTGGAGCCCAAATCAGAAAACGGCACCGTGGACATGGCATGGGGACTGACCCCGAAGTCTAACGACCAGATTGAATTCTCGCTCGGCTACGGACAGACGGGCGTCATCGGTAAAATCGGACTGAAATTCTCCAACTTCTGCATCGCCAACCTCTTCAACAAGAACGGACTGCGCCGAGGCGTCATGCCTCAGGGCAACGGCGAGACATTCAGCATCAGCGGACAGACCAACGGCCGATACTACCAGGCCTACAGCGCCTCGTACATGAACCCCTGGTTCGGCGGCAAGCGCCCCAGCTCGCTCTCCGTCAGTGCCTTCTTCTCAAAGCAGACCGACGTGAGCGACCGCTACTACAATCAGGCTTACTATCAGAACTACTACAACAACTACCTCTACGGCTACGGCAACAACGGGTATAACAATAGCTACTACGAAAACTTCTATGACCCCGACAAATACGTGAAAATCATGGGAGCCTCCATCGGATGGGGTAAGCGACTGTCGTGGCCTGACGACTACTTCCAGTTCTCCGCCGACCTTGGTTACACGCGATACAAGCTCAAGGACTGGGAATACTTCCTCATCTCCAACGGCAACTGCAACTCGCTGGCGCTGAACCTGAGCCTGGCCCGTACCAGCACCGACAACCAGATTTTCCCCCGCCGGGGCAGCGAATTCATCGTGTCGGCCTCGCTCACGCCGCCTTTCAGCCTCTTCGACAACAAAAACTACGAGAATCTGGCCAACAACTACAATTCCTCGTCCTACAAGCGGGAACTGCAAGACAAGTATCGCTGGATTGAATACCACAAGTGGAAGTTCAAGGCACGCACCTTCACCGCCCTGACCCGCGGAAGCAAGTGTCTGGTGCTGATGGCTCGCGTGGAGTTCGGTGTGCTCGGCCACTACAACAAGTACAAGAAGAGCCCCTTCGAGACGTTCTACGTCGGTGGTGACGGAACTTCCGGCTACAGTTCCACCTACGCCACCGAGACCATCGGTCTGCGCGGTTACGACAACGGTTCGCTCACAAGCCGCGCCTACGGCTATGCCTACGACCGCTTCACCATAGAGCTGCGCTACCCGTTGATGCTGGGCAACTCGGCCAACATCTATGCACTGAGTTTCCTCGAAGGTGGTAATGCCTGGCACGACATCAAGAAATTCAACCCATTCGACATGAAGCGAAGTGCCGGATTCGGTGTGCGCATCATGCTCCCCATGGTGGGTCTGCTGGGTATCGACTGGGCCTACGGTTTCGACAAGGTGCTTAACAACAACGGCATGTGGGAGAAGGGCGGAAGCCAGTTCCACTTCATTCTGGGCCAGGAATTCTGATGAGTTAAAAATTAAGAGTTAAGAATCAAGAATTAAGAACATACGATGAAAAGATTATTTATCATGCTGATGGTGGCACTGGGTGCCGCGACAGCACAGGCACAAAAGTTTGCCTTGGTGGACATGGAATACATCTTGAAGAACATTCCTGCCTACGAACGTGCCAACGAGCAGCTGAACCAGGTGTCGAAAAAGTGGCAGGCCGAAGTGGATGCCCTGCAGACCGAGGCGCAAACGCTGTACAAGAACTACCAGAACGAGGCCGTATTCCTCAGCGAAGAACAAAAGACCAAGCAAGAGGAGGCCATCGTGGCTAAGGAGAAGGAAGCTGCCGAGCTGAAGAAAAAATACTTCGGACCCGACGGGGAACTCTTCAAGAAGCGTGAGAGCCTGATGACGCCCATTCAGGACGAAATCTACAATGCCGTCAAGGACATCTCCGAGCAGAAGGGCTATTCGCTCATCCTCGACCGCGCCAGCGACAGCGGCATCATCTTCGCCTCCCCAAAGATTGACATCTCCAACGAGGTGCTGACCAAACTGGGGTATAACTAAGTGATTAAGGGTTAAGAATTAAAGATTAAAAACTAATAAACATTAAATGAGTATGAAAAAGATTTTAGTAGTGATGTTGATGCTCGCCCCCATGAGCATCTTTGCACAGAAGTTTGCCCACTTCGACATGTCGCAGGTACTTCCCGCAATGGAAGAGTATAAGGCCGCCAGCGCCGAAATACAGAAAGTAAGCCAGCAATATCAGGAAGAGTTGGAACGCCTGCAAAAGGAGTATCAGACAAAGGGTGAGGAATATCAGAAACTGGCTGATGAGAAGAGCACCGCACAGGCCATCCTCCAGAGCAAGGCTCAGGACCTGCAGAAGATGGAGCAAAGCATCCAGGACTTCTATCAGGCCAGCCAGCAGGACCTGCAGAAGCAGCAGAGCGAGAAGATGGAGGGTATCCAGGCCAAGGTGATGGCCGCCATCAAGAAGATTGGCGAAGCCGGCAACTACACCTACGTTGTAGACACCTCTACGGGAGCCATCCCCTTCATCAACACCAGCCTGAGCACCGACGTCACCGCACAGATTAAGGCCGAACTGGGCATTAAATAAAAAGAGGATTAGGGATTAGAGATTAGGGATTAGAGATTAGTTACAAAAAACTAAAACTAAAGATATATGAAACGATTAGCATTACTGATTTCTATTCTTTCTTCATTCTTCACTCTTCAATCCTTTGCCCAGATGCGCATCGGATACCTCAGCTACGACGCTGTGATGCACCGAATGCCGGAATACACTGAGGCCCAACAGAAAGTGGCAGAACTGCGCGTGAAATACGAGCAGGAGGCCACACGCGGCGAAGAGGAGTTCCAACGCAAGTTCTCCGAGTTCCTGCAAGGCCAGAAGGACTTCCCCGAGAACATTCTCGTGAAGCGCCAGGCCGAGTTGCAGGCTCTCATGGAGACTGGCATCAAGTTCCGCCAAGAGGCACAGCAGCTGCTTTCGAAGGCAGAGCAGGACTTCATGGCAGGCGTTCACGAACGTCTGTACAACGCCATCCAAACCGTGGGACAGGAGGGAGCATACGCCGCCGTGCTGAACACGGACGGCAATCAGTGCCCCTTCATCAATCCCGCACTGGGAGAGGACATCACCAAGCAGGTTCTGAATAAACTGGGACTCAGCGAAAGTAACGAGAACGAACAATAGCGAAGACGTCAAGAAAAGACATGGCAAACGAAAAAGGTCCCATCGGCGTGTTTGATTCCGGCTACGGAGGGCTGACCATCCTGAGCGAGATTCAACACATGATGCCAGACTACGACTATCTTTATCTCGGAGACAACGCGCGTGCGCCCTACGGCACGCGCTCCTTCGAGGTCGTGTATGAATTTACCCTGCAGGCGGTGCAACGGCTTTTCGACATGGGGTGCCACCTCGTCATACTGGCGTGCAACACGGCATCGGCCAAGGCACTGCGCACCATACAGCAGGTCGACCTGCCGAAGATTGACCCTGAGCGGCGCGTGCTGGGCGTCATTCGCCCCACCACCGAATGTATCGGCGAACTGACCCACACCCGCCATGTGGGCATACTGGGCACTGAGGGGACCATCCGCAGCCACACCTACGACATCGAAATCGGGAAACTCCATCCCGGCATCCGTGTCACGGGGCAAGCCTGCCCCCTATGGGTTCCGCTCATCGAGGGACGTGAATACGACAGCCCCGGCATGGACTACTTCGTCAAGAAGTATATTGACCAGTTGCTCACACGCGACCCGGAAATCGATGCCATCATCCTTGGCTGCACCCACTACCCCCTCATCCTTCGCAAGATACGTCAGTACACCCCCGAGCATATCCGTCTCATCCCGCAGGGCGAATACGTGGCTCGCAGTCTGCAAGACTACCTGCAACGCCACACCGAGATGGAGGAGCGCATCACCCGGGGAGGACACTGCCGCTTCCTCACCACCGAACACCCCTTCTCGTTCAACGAGCAGGCCTCCGTGTTCCTTGGGCGCACGGTCAACGCCGAGCACGTGCAGCTATAGCCTACAACACCTTCAGAAAGCTCCAGTTTACATCCAAATGGCAAGAGAACGGCGCCCCGTATCTCTTGCCATTTTTTGCATTTTACACAATAAGGAACACATTTCGTACATCCATGTAGAATTTTTTGCCTTTATATTTCTCATTTTTCACTTATTTTTGTAACTTTGTCCTCGACTCGATAAGCCCACTTGTGGGCATGAGGGTCAAAGACATATTGGAAAAGGACGTTTACTGAACGTTGACTTCGAGGTTCCGAATTCTCGCAAAATTCAACTCTCTTCGAAGGAACGCAACTGGTAACGTCCACGTAGGGTGTATTATACCTCTTTGTATAATATATCGCGGCGTGGGCTAACTCGAGTTGCTTATCCTAAGAGAGGGGCAATGCGAGAGCCTGGAACCTGGGATAAGCGAGCAAGTATGAGGCACCCACGTCTTTTGCGTATCATAAGAGCGCACATAAGTTAACTGCCGAATCGAGGTGTCTATAGGCCAAGTATTAACCTATAAATACCTTTAGTATGAAAAATGTTCTAATCGTTGGGACGAATAGCTTTATTGGGAATCATGTCCAGAATAGATTTGAGATTGTACATGGGGATGAAGTGAAAGTTATACAACTAGATTCAACGACGGACGAATGGAAGACCTATGATTATTCAAAAATTGATGCCATTATCCATGTGGCTGCAATTGTACACAGACCTAACCTAAAAGATTGGGACTTATATATGCAAGTTAATGTGGATTTACCCGTGGGAATTGCAAAGAAGGCCAAGCAGGCAGGGGTTAGACAGTTTGTATTCCTCAGCACAATGTCTGTTTTCGATGGTATCGGTCGAGGATTAAAAAATACAGTTATATATGAAACTACTCCGACAAATCCAGTCTCCATGTATGGGAAAAGCAAACTGATGGCCGAACAGAAACTGAAGGATTTGGAGGATGCCTCATTCAAGATAACCATCGTCCGGCCACCCAATGTATATGGAAAAAATTCTCGTGGGAATTATGTTCCGCGTTATGTTGCCATGGCCAATAGTCTCCCCTTTGTGCCTAAAGCATACGAAGAAGTCAGACAGAGTATGATATATGTGGCCAATTTGGCTGAATTTATCCGACTCTCAGTAGAGCGTGGACTCTCTGGCACCTTCATGCCTCAAGATGACAAGAGCGTCAGCAGCGTAGAACTGCTACAGTGTATCGCACAGGCTAAGGGCAAACGGCTAAGAGCGTCCTCATTGTTGGGAAAGATAGTTCCATTTTTTTCCTTCATTCCCATTATCAAAAAGGCATACGGCGGATTGGAGTATGATTACACCCTTTCGCAAGCATGCGGTTTCAATTATGTGATTATCCCGTTTGAGAAAGGAATAAGGGAAACGGTTTCTTAAGAAACTCCATCTAACGATGTTGTCACAAGTGATGGGACAAATACACGCATAAGGAGTGGGAGGCAAGTAGTTTCACTTCGTTCTACTACAACCTTCAACAAGATTCTGGTTGTCTGTAGACAACTTTGCTCGGAGGCTTACTCCGATATCATTGATTGACGGTCTTATACCCCCTCCCCTTGCGTCAAAATTGTGACGCAATGGGAGGAATACTGTCTTAGGGAGGATGGAATACTTTGTGCCTCTTGCGTCACAGCTGTGACGCAAGAGGCACATTATGGAAGCGGATGCATGGCTAAGTCGTATGCCCGCCCGAGGAAAGCATTCAGCAAGGCTGCCGGCAACGGTCGGATTACTCCCACAGACGGGTAATCCATGCTCCGTCGTAGTAGTGACGGAGTATCTCAGCGTATCTTTCTCCCTTGCTAGCCCGCACGGCTGCACCAATCTGGCAGAGACCCACTCCGTGGCCCCAACCGCGGCCGTGGAGGACGAAACGGGAAGGTACCGAATCCTGGCAAACTTCCCGGCCCTCGGGGTACTCATATTCCACCTCGAAGTTCGACGAGAAGAGATGACTCTGGCTGAGCGTCCGACGAATCTCCAGTTCCTTGCCCACGGTGAACGCCCCCTCGGTGCCCACAATCCGCAGACGCACCAGGTGGCCGCTCCGTCCGCGTTCCACAGGTTCCAACCGTAGGATGTCACCCAAATCACGCCCTAAGCGTTCGGTGACAAGCGCCTTCAGTTCCTCCTGTGTGTAGCCGACGGTCCAATGGTGGAAGTCCTCAGTTTCCTGGTCATAGTCGTTCAGGATGGTGGACAGTAAGGCATGGTCGTGAGTGTCACAGGCATCGTCGGGCACACTGTGAAGATAGGGATGCGGCGTATTGTCCCAGCAGTTTTCATAGTCGTTGGTCATTCCTCCGCAGCACTTGCCGAAGCGAGCGTCACAAACACGACCTTCGTAGGTCAGAATCTCGCCGCGCGTCTGCCTTACGGCCTCGAACACCTCGGGACTGGCCGCCCGCGTGATGCCCTGATAGCGCTGGCAATGGTCGTCGGCACAGACGTCAAAGATGGTGTGCTCCTCCTGGTCGTGCCAGCGGATGAGTTCCGTATCGGTTTTCTTAAACTGGAAGAAGGCCTGCGGCGCACTGCTCTTGCGGCGCTCCATCTGGGCCTGAAGCCACGAACGGCTGATGACGGCGCTGGCCTTCAGGTATTCCATCGGAGCCGTGGCCTTCATCTCGCTGCCTATGACGCTCACAAGGTACTGTTCGACGGGCAGGACGTTGATGGCCACCACCTTGCTCTCGTCCACGACCAACTGCAACTTGCCACGGAAGGTCTGTGTTTCCTGACGCTCCCAGTGGAACTCCTTGCCGATGGTCACACCATGCAGACTGAACGAAGCCTCATCGGCCTGCGGGCGGAAGGTGAGGTCGTGGTAGACGCTGCCGTTCCACTTCAGGGCGCCGTCCTCGATGCACACGGTCTGCTCGCCTGTCACCACATTTCCCTTGGCACGGAAGTTACCATTCAGGGTAAAGTGCAGTTGGTCAGTGGTCATGATGCCTACCGAGACCTCGGGTTCCTCGGCATAGTCGGATTGTTTGGATTGTCTGGACTCATCGGAGATTTCCACATTTTCGGCTGTGCCGGATTCCTGTATCTTCGCCATCACGGGTTCCAGTTCCTCTTCCGTCAGGGTCACTTCCTGAAGGATGGAAGCGGCTCGTTCGTAGGTCAGCTTGCGGAAATCCTCCTCACGGGGGGTAATGATGAGCCCCGCCATGTCCAAGGCACCCGGACTCACAAGCACCTGCCCGGTGCCCTCTGCCGAATAGCATTCGGGGCGATGTTTCTTACGAGGAAAGACAAGGGTGACGATTTCGTCGTCGCGACCGGCTCCCCAGTCCTGCCGCCAGCAAATGACGTTCATGCGAGGTTCCGCAGAGCCCTCGGGCACAGGCAAAGCGTTATAGATGCGCTGGCAAAGGATGCTGTCGGGTTCCGTGGGCAGGCTGCGAATCACGAAGACCGGACAAACCCACGTGCGCAACAAGTAAAGTCCGCATCCGCGTTTGTTGCCCGCCATCTCAATCTCTGCCTCTTGCTGGGTGGTGAGGGGATAGAGTTTGGTCAGTTGGGTCTCATACTGCTTCCAGTTCTTCTCCAACGGCAGGATGCCACGGTGACCAGCCTGTAGATGGCAGTGGTCGGGGCACGAGGCACCACACTCGGGGCCATTGTAGAAGATGACGTGCTTCGGCATGTTCCAGGCCAGGTGGCGCAGAGTCCCGAAGTGGGAGAAGATGCGCTGCGGCAGGTGGCGGCGCGTGGGGATGGTCAGGTGGCCGGGCAGTATGGGATAGGGGTTGAGGAGAATCTCGTAGTGTTTCTCCGTGGGCAACGTATGTTGCTCTGCAGGACGGTTGTGGTTACAGAGGAAGCAGGGACGCTCGCTCAGGGTCTTAGCGTCCATCTTGGCTCCTGTGCTGACGATGCGGGCCGGATTCCACTGGACAAGGAGAGCATTGTCCTGCTGTTCCAAGACCCGTGTCTCCACACGGCTTAGTGCGGCATAGTTCTCGGCTGCCAACGCCCAGTTGGCCACTTCCGAAGCATGGAAGGCTTCAATCTCATCGGCATCCACCTCGTGTTGCCAGAGTGCATTCAGTTGCTGACGGGCACGTATCTCCAAGGTGCGCAACTGGTCCTTGTAGAGATTGTTGCGATTCACGGCCTCCGTGCTCAAAGCCGCATCGCTGTTTCCCTCCCAACGGCGACATAGATAGAGTTCGTCGTAGATGCGCCCGATGCGGTATCGACGGCTCAGCATCAGTCCCAGCGCATAGTCCTCCCCGTAACTGGTGTTCGGAATCTGTATCTGTCGCAGCACGGGGGTGAAGAAGGCCCGCGGTGCGCCCAAACCGTTAATGCGCAAGGCGTTGTTCCGCCCGTTGGCCTCCGTCCATTCCTTATGGTCAATGAGTCCCGGTGGCAATGTTTCCAGTTGGAAATTGCACATGCGATACGACCCGATTACCATGGCAGCATTTTCTTTGTAGAACGTGTCTACGATGCGCTGCAGGGTCTGAGGCGAGGAGTAGAGGTCATCCGAATCGAGCTGCACGGCAAAGCGTCCGCAACGGGGGTCGTGGATGGCCAGATTCCAGCATCCGCCGATGCCGAGGTCGTCGCGGTCGGGAATCAGGTGGATTAACCTCCCCCTACCCCCTCCCCGCTCGGCATCCCGAAGGGTGACGCTTGACTCGTCCAAGAAGGAGGAGGAGGCTAAAGCTTTTAGCACCTCCGTCGTACCGTCGGTGGAGTGGTTGTCAATGACAATGACGTTGAAGGGGAAGGTGGTCTCCTGTGAGAGTGCACTCTTTACGGCATCCTCAATGGTACGCACACGATTGCGCACAGGAATGATGACACTGGCCTCCACGGGCATCTCGTCCTTGTCGAGCACAATCTGGTCATATTCTCCGGCAGCCATGTAGGCATTGATGTGGCGCAGATGGCGGGTAACGGCACGCTCCATCTCCACCTGTCTGGCCCGATTGCGCGGGTCGACATAGTCGAACTGTCGCTGTCCGCTCAGTCGGGTGTCAGTCTCCACCTCTGTGTAGAGATACTCGCTGACGTGCAGCGGCAACGTCTCACGCGACAAGAACAAGCGCAGGTCGTAGAGTCCTGCATGTTGGTAGGGGTGCATCTTCTCCTGACGGAAATATCGTTTCAGTCCATCCGTGCGCAGGAGCAGCAGCGAGCCCATCGCGAAATCGTCGCGCACACTGCCCAACTGATAGTCGATGAGCGGCCGGCGCTCACATTTTCCATCGGGCAGGAGCGTGTAATGGTCTGCATATATCAACGCGGCACCACTGTCGTCGGCAATGGTCACCAGGCGGGTCAGAGCCTCATAACCGAGGCGCAACGGCCACGTCTTCATATATAACAAGGTATAGCGTGCCTGCGCGAGATGGGCAATCTCCTGAAGCGTATGCGTGGAGAAAGGAGCCTCTTTCAGAGGATGTATTTCGCTCACGTTAGGGTCTTTCCGCAACTGGGCTATCGTCGTGCCAGCCTGTTCTTCACTCTCGTATGGGATGAAACAATCAATGCAAGGTTTTGTCATAATGCGTCCATTTTACTTGCAAATTTACAGAAAAAGTGCTTACGAATAAGGGATATTACCGTTTTTTTTATAACTTTGCTCCGATAAGCGACTCTAAACGGAGATTCAGAACATGACAAAACACTTCTTAGCCGTAGACTTAGGGGCCACCAGTGGCCGCACGGTGCTTGCAGCCTTCGACGGAAGACGCGTGGAAATGACAGAGTGGACACGTTTCCGCAATCCGCAGATTCCCCTCCTGGGCCATGTCTTCTGGGACCTGCCCCATTTGTACAACGAAATACTGACGGCACTGCGCAAAGTGGCAGATGAAGGAGTACAGTTGACCTCCATCGGCATCGACACCTGGGGCGTGGACGTAGCCTTCGTGGGCAAGGACGGCCAGTTGCTGGGCCTGCCCTACTGCTACCGTGACGCCCACACCGACGGGGCCGTGGAACGCTTCTTCCGGGAGCACATGCCTGCTTGTGAACTCTACCAGCGCACCGGCATCCAGTTCATGCCTTTCAACACGCTGTTCCAATTGGAGACACTGCGCAGGAACGGATGCACGGCCCTGGCCGAGGCTGAAAAGATACTCTTCATCCCCGATGCACTCTCCTACATGCTCACGGGCGAGGCGGTGTGCGAACAGACCATACTGAGTACCAGCCAGATGATGAACCCCGGGACGGGCGACATCGACGAGACGTTGCTGGACATCCTGGGCCTGCGCCGCAGCCAGTTCGGCAGGTTGGTGCAGCCGGGCACCCTCATCGGCACGCTCTCCGCACAAGTACAAGCGGCAACGGGAGTGGGTGCGGTGCCCGTGGTCAGCGTGGCAGGGCATGACACGGCCTCCGCTGTGGCTGCTGTGCCTGCCGAGGGCGAGGACTTCGCCTACCTGTCCTGCGGCACATGGTCGCTCTTGGGCATCGAGAGCCCCCATGCCATCATCACCGACGAGAGTTTCCGCCACAACTTCACCAACGAGGGCGGACTGGACGGCACGACGCGCTTCCTGAAGAACATCTGCGGCCTGTGGCTCTTCGAAAACTGTCGCAAGGAGTTCAACGACGTACCGCAGGACGTGAACGAGCTGAATGCCCTGTGCCATACCTCCACTTTTGAGGGACTGATTCAGCCAGACGACCCATTGTTCGCCCATCCCGACTCAATGACCGAGGCCATTCGCCAGTTCTGCCAGCGCACGGGTCAACCCCAGCCTCAACAGCCTGCCGACTACGTGCGTTGCATCTTCCGCTCGTTGGCACTGCGCTATCGCCAGATCTTAGAAATTCTCGATGGAATGGCAGATTTCCGCATCCGTCGGCTCCATGTCATCGGGGGAGGAAGCCTCAATCAGCACCTCATGCAGTGGACGGCTGACGCCACGGGCCTGACGGTCATCGCCGGTCCGGCAGAAGGCACGGCACTGGGCAACACGCTGGTTCAGATCAGAGCCGCAGGAGGCGTGGGCTCGCTGGCCGACATGCGCGCCGTCGTCGCAAAGAGCGTGGCACTGAAGAACTATACTCCCCACGACACGGCCGACTGGGGCGAAGCATACGCAAGATTCGTTGCGCTGGCGAAATAGCGCAAAGCTCCCAATGAAACAATAACGAATATAAATAGAAATACATAAAACCGAACAATTATGGCAAAACCACTTGTTGAAACCAAAGCCCGCGTGGGTGTGTTCTCCATCGCCCTGCAGGCCTATCTACCACAGTTCCCCCAACTCGTACCCGAGTTCGAGGCCCAGTACGCAGCCTTCAAGCAGACGCTGCCCGACAGCATAGAAATCATCGACGGAGGCATGGTGACCACCAAGGAACAGTCGATGGCGGCGGGCGATAAGTTCCGCGCTGCCGACGTGGACCTGGTCATCCTGCAGATGCTCACCTACTGCACCTCGTACAACATGCTGCCAGCCGTGCGCGACCTGGACGTGCCCGTGGTCATCGTGAACGTGCAGAAGAAGTTGGCCCCCGACTACGACCGCACCGACATCCCCACGTGGCTGGGCGAACTGTATGCCTGCGGCGCCATCGGCGAGATGGTGGCCGACCTGAACCGTGCCGGCAAGCGCTCGGCCGTCATCACTGGCGTTGTGGAGGGCGGCGACCCCGAGGTGGCACGCGAAATCGAGGATTGGTGCCGTGCCGCACAGGTGCGACGCAGATTCCGCGACACCAACATTGCACAGATTGGACGCCCCTACCCCGGCATGATGGACCTGTACATCGACGAGACTAACCTCTACCACCGCATGTTCGTCTACACCAAGCAGTTCGACTGGGAACAGATGTGGGCCATCGCCGACAACGTGACCGACGAAGAGACCATACGCCGGAAGGCCGAGGACATACTGGACACCTTCGACATCGAGGGCGGAGGCACCGTCGAGAAGGTTTGGGACATGGCACGCTACGTGGTGGCCTTCGAGCAGTGGGTCAAGGACGAGAAGCTGGGCATGATAGCCTCGCACTATGCCGGATTCGCACAGGGCGTGGCCGGCAAACTCGACTCAATGCTCATTCCGGCCTTCTCCATGCTCATCAAGCAGCACACAGCCTGTGCCGTCGAGGGCGACATGAAGGTGGCCATGGCCATGTCTATCCTGAAGACCATCTCCGGCACGGGCACCCTGGCCGAGATGTACAGCATCGACTTCCCCAAGGACATCTGCATCATAGGCCACTCGGGCTCGGGCGACTTCGATATATCGCAGGCCCACAAGCCGACGATGAAGATTGTGCCCGTGTTCCACGGCAAGACGGGCAGCGGCTACCTGACGCAGTTCTACCCGCCCACGGGCCCCGTCACCTACCTGGCCATTACGCAGGACCGCAACGGCGTCTTCAAGTTCGTCGTGGCTGAAGGCATCAACGAGGAGGGCCCCATCTTCATGTTCGGCGACACGAACATGCGCACCCGCTTCTCGCTGCCCTGCCGCGAGTTCGTGAACAAGTGGAGCGAGGCCGGACCCACCCACCACATGGCCGCTGCCGTAGGTCACCACATCGACACCCTGCTGAAGGTAGCCAAAATCCTGAACATCGAGTGCGAAGTGGTGTGCCGCTAAGACCCTCCCCCTTCCCCTCCCTTGTAGGGCGGGGAGTAGTTACCTTTGCAAATGGATAAAGAAGCATCCTATAAGACGGCATCGCCAGACAGATACGACATCTTGCGTGCCTATGCTCGCGAAAACAGAAAGAATGCGACACTGGCAGAGCAATATCTGTGGGAACATTTGAGAAAAGGTGATTTAGGGGAGAATTTCATGCGGCAGCATGTTATCGGAGATTATATCGTAGACTTTGCATCGCGCCATGGAGGGTTAATCATCGAAGTAGATGGTGACTATCATGCGGAACGCCAACAGGCAGAAGATGATTCCATTCGTCAATCTAATCTTGAACAGATGGGCTTTCATGTAATGCGGTTTACGAACGAAGACGTCTTATTTAATATAGAATATGTGTTACAACAAATAGAGGATTATTTCAATGAATAACCAAACTATCTCACAAAACCATTCTACTCCCCGCCCTGCAAGGGAGGGGCAGGGGGGAGGGTCTGCCGTTGGAGGGTCTGCCGTTGAAGGGTCTGCCGGGGGTAGGTCTTCCTTGAAGAGCACCATTGCGGTGTCTCTCACCAATTACCTCGATGCTGGAGCCATTGTGGCCGGAGCCAGCGGACTCACCCTTTGGCAGCAGTACCTTGGACTCTCGGAAGTGCATCTGGGCTGGCTCAACTTCATCAGTGCCAACTGCCTGGGTGCCGCCATTGGTGCCATCATCGGTGGCCTCTTGGCCGACAAGTACGGACGTAAGTTCATCTTCACCTACAATCTGCTGGTCTACATGACAGGTGTGCTGTTGGTCATGCTCTCTGTCAACTTCCCCATGCTGCTGTGCGGATTCCTCATCACCGGCATCTCGGTGGGCGTGGGCGTACCGGCTTCGTGGACCTACATATCGGAGAGTTCGGAAGTGAACAATCGCGGGCGGAACATCTGCATTTCCCAAATGTCGTGGGGCTTCGGCCCGATGATTATCCTGCTGCTGGGCATGCTCTTTGCCCCTGGCGGCTACCTGTTTGGTTGGGTGGAATCGCTGGCACACACCTTCGGCGGTGCCGACCTGAGCACCGAGGCGCTGAACGTGTTCAGTTCGCGCGTGGTGTTCTTCTCCCTGTTTGTGGTAGCCTTCATCGCCTGGAACCTGCAGCGCGGCCTGCAGGAAAGCAGTGAGTTTGAGGAGAACAAGGCTTCGGGCAAGAAGACAGGCCTGATAGAAAACATCAAGGTGCTGTTCTCTAACCGCATAGCCCTGCGCACAGCCTTGTTCCTGGCCACCATCTATCTGACCTGGAACCTCGTGGCCTCGGTGATGGGCTTCTTCCAGCCCCACATCTACGAGACAGCGGGCGGTGTCACGAACGAATATGCCAACATGCTCGCCTGTGCCGGATGGGCCTTCGTGGTGGGCGTCACCTTTGTGCTCTCGTTCCTGATAGACAAGATGCCGCATAAAATCTTCTACGTATTGGGACTCCTGGCCGCACTGGCCACATGGTTTGTCATCATCGGCGGCGTCAACGGCATGGGCAGCCTATGGGCCTTCTCCATCCTTTGGGGCATCAACGGCGGCCTCTCGGTGCAGATATTCTATGCCCTGTGGGGCAGCGAGCTGTTCCCGGCCAAGTTCCGTGCCGGAGCACAAGGCATGATGTTCTTCCTGGTGCGTGGCCTTTCTGCCATCTGGGGTCTCGTGTTCACCCTCATCTATGGCGAGAATGGCGAAGGTTTCACCCTGGCAGCCTGGTGCATGATAGGATTGCTGCTCATCTCACTGGTGGTGGGCGTCGCCGGTTGCCCCAACACGCGCGGCAAGTCGTTGGAACAAATAACTAAAGAAAGATACGGAGATAACTATTAAGACAATGAAAAGCATATTAGACAATCGCCCCACCTTGCGGGCTGAGATAGAGAAAGTGGCCGAAGTGGCCGGTTACCTGTGGCAAAAGGGATGGGCCGAACGCAACGGCGGCAACATCACTGTGAATGTGACGGAACACATCGATGACGACATCCGACGGATGCCGCCCATCGGGCCTGTTACGCCCATCGGGCTAACCCTGCCCCACCTGAAGGGGCAGTACTTCTATTGCAAAGGCACGAATATGCGCATGCGCGACCTCGCACGCTGGCCCATGCAGAACGGCAGCGTCATACGCATTCTTGACGACTGTGCTTCGTATGAAATGATTGCCGATAATCCCGTGCGACCTACCTCGGAACTACCCAGTCACCTGGCCGTACACAACTACCTGCTCGGTAAGGGCTCGCCCTACCGTGCCTCAGTCCATACCCATCCCATCGAGCTTGTGGCCCTGACCCATAGCCAGCGGTGGATGAAGAAGGATGTTGCCACCCGTATGCTCTGGTCGATGATTCCCGAAACGAAGGCATTCTGTCCGCGAGGCCTAGGCATGGTGCCCTACATGTTGCCCGGTAGCAACGAACTGGCCGAGGCCACCATCCGCACCATCGACGACGACTACGATGTAGTGATGTGGGAGAAGCACGGGGTCTTTGCCGTGGATGTCGATGTCATGGCTGCTTTCGACCAGATAGACGTGCTCAACAAGAGTGCCCTCATCTACATCCAAAGCCGCGCCCTCGGCCACGAGCCCGAAGGCATGAGCGACGAGCAAATGCAGGAGATGTCGCGCGCCTTCAACTTGCCGAAGTGAGAAACCAGGAACTATTGCTTGCCCTTTGGATTCTTTTTCGTATTTTTGTACTGAATAATAAGATGAACAATGAAAGCGAAACCAGTCATAAAAGACCAGTCAAGAGTATTTACTCATGAACAGATTAGCACTCTGCTCTCTGCTGTAATCGGTCAAACACTCGAGGCTGTTGACAAAGTCGGATTGTTCAAACTCCATGCAGGGCGCGATAAGGTCAAAGGCATTGCTGGTGACATCATTGAAGTGTCTGTTTTAGGATGCAAAAAGGATAGTTTGCAGGAACCTGACATCATCGTTGATGGTGAACTGACAGAGATAAAGACAACAGGTATGGTGAAGCCCAAGAAAAATGATTCGCCTTACCTTTTTGAATGTAAAGAACCTGTTAGTGTAACTGCTGTATCTATAGACAAGATAGTGCATGAAGAATTTGAGTCATCCAACTTCTGGCATAAGTTGGCACATCTGCTATGGGTTTACTATTGGTACAACTCTCCTGAAACAGTGAAATTGGAAGGCTACAAGCAATTTCCCATTTTAGGTTTTCAGTTCTATCAATTCAGTGACGAGAACAAATTACTGTTGAGGCAGGACTGGTTGTTAGTTCGTGATTTCTTGATTGTAATTCAGCGAGATTACCATACAGAAAGTGAGCGTGCTGCACAATACCCAAGACTTTCCCATGAGTTACGTGGGCAGTTAATGTTGATTGACACAGCACCTAAGTATCCTAACCCACCACGTTTCCGATTGAAGAAATCGTTTGCTACACAAATAGCGAATCAATACTTTACAGATAAGAAATACGACCAACTCCCACAGAAGATTACAAAATATGCCGATATTGATGCAAAGTGCCTGCAGATGACTGCTCTTTTCCAAGGCAAAACATTTAATGAGATAGCAGACATATTAGACATAGAGTTCAACCGTAATGTAAAGAACTTTGCAGAGCAGGTTGTTACTCACATGTTTGGTAGTAAAGCAAAGAAACTGAATGACATCGAAGATTTTGCGAAAATCGGTGTTATTGCAAAAAGTGTTCCGCTACGTGCAACAGGTTCAGGCAAAGAGGATATGAAGCTCTTCTTGCCCGACTTGGTTTCATGGACAGAGGAGGAAACGTTTGAGGAATCAGCCATCTATGATTATTTTGCAGGTCACCATTTCCTCTTTATTATTTATCAGCATACTGCTAAGGGGGTTGTTTTCAAAGGATTCAAGAGGATTTTCTTCAGTGAAGAATTCATTCAGCATAGTGTGCGCAAAATTTGGGAACAAGTTCGTAGCCTTATTGTCAATCGTACTTTGCAACTTGTAAGAGAATACGATGCCAATGGGAATCCGATAATGAATGTGACAGGTTCGTATCGGGAAGCACCCAATTTCCCGAAAGCATCTGAGAACGATGTCTTTGTTCGCGGTGGAGCCTCTACTTCCGAAGAGAAACACAAGACATTAGTCATTAACGGCCTAAGAATGATGCCACAGTCAATATGGTTAAACAGACACACTGTCTTAAAACTTATAAACGAGAACAATGCCTAAGCAAAAAAATCATATTCGTGTAGTAGAACTTTTTGCTGGTGTGGGTGGCTTCCGCATAGGTCTGGAGGGAGCGTCGGATGCTTACAAGACTATCTGGAACAACCAGTGGGAACCTTCGACCATACATCAAGACGCATCCATTATCTACCGCGCTCGTTTTGGTGAACGAGGCCACTCTAACCGTGACATAAATCTGGTTAAGACAGTTGATATCCCCGACCATGATTTGCTCGTAGGTGGATTTCCATGTCAGGACTATAGTGTAGCTGCATCACTCAGCAAGTCTGGGGGGATTACTGGGAAGAAAGGAGTTCTTTGGTGGCAGATATATCGCATTTTACAGGAGAAAGGGGAAAACCGCCCCGCCTATCTGTTCTTCGAGAATGTAGATAGACTAATCAATTCTCCAGCTTCGCAACGCGGGCGTGACTTCGCTATTATCTTAGCTTCACTTTCCGACCTTGGCTACATTGTGGAATGGAGAATAGTAAATGCTGCCGACTATGGTATGCCACAGCGTCGCCGTAGAACCTACATTGTTGGCTATCGTGAGGATTCTGTTGTAGCACAAAAGATGCAAGGGCTGGAAAACTGGATACTTTACGATGGTGTGATGGCTGAAGCCTTCCCCGCAAATCTTATTCAGCGAACGATGTCAAAGTTCGAGATTGAAGGCACTATTTCAGAGGTGTCTGATAAATTTAACTTGGGGAAAAGTAAAAGCCCATTCGGTAACGCTGGCGTTATGGCTCACAGATGGGTTTTCTCTGCCGACGTGGAGCCACATTATGAAGGCACATGGCTAACACTTGGCGGCAACCTCGTGGACGAAGACCTTGTGCCTGATGAGTATTTCATTTCTGACGAAGAACTTCCTAAATGGGAATATGAGAAAGGTCCAAAGAAGATTAACCGTACATCCAAAGAAGGTTTTGAATATCTATATACAGAAGGAGGTATGGCCTTTCCCGACTATTTAGACCGTCCATCTAGGACAATCATCACAGGCGAGGGTGGTGCTGCTCCGTCGCGTTTCAAACACGTTGTTAAGTGCCTGTCAGGCCGTTATCGCCGATTGATCCCCTTAGAACTGGAGCGTTTGAATATGTTCCCCGACAATCACACATATCATCCTGAAGTCAGCGATGCCCGCCGCGCTTTCCTCATGGGCAATGCCCTCGTTTGCGGCGTGGTAGAGCAGATTGGCAAATGCCTGTATCGTGCAATATATGATGAGGAGCCTGTGAGCCATCATCCCATCTTCCTACAGCGTGAGGCTCGCCCCATGCTGGATCTGCGTTTTTTTGCCGATAATAATGAGCTGGTTGTCAATTTGCCGAAGAAAAACTATAAACTTGACATGAAGAAACGTCTGCTCATTGGCCTTGTCAAGAAGGACAATCAAGGCTATTTCCTGGAGCAAACACCCACAAAGATTTACTATTCCGGCAAGACACACTCTTTCCCTTCAACTATAGCCCTTAACAAACTCTATTACTTCATGCCATACATCAAGGGCAAAGGTGTGCGCGACCTATACCTTATCCGCATTGCCCGCATCGGCACAAAAGATGAAGTTCGGCCTGATAGCGAAGACGCAGAGCCGCGATTAGTATTTGACTTGGAATACTTGGAGAGTTTGCCAGACTATGTGCCCGTAACATTACAATACCTACGGACTTATAGAGATACTGTTCTTGGACGCATTTACGATAATCAGAAATAATATGAACGAATACATCATCTACACAACGGAAGGGCATACCATTGCCCCGAATGAAAATATTGAAGTTGAGAATTGTCAAGTTCTTGGATGTGCTTTCGGACATAATGCTTACGAGGCCCAAGAGAATCTGCTGAAAGAAAACCCCTGGATAATTAAGGCAAATTTCAAGAAGTCAGAATTTATCGTCAAACAGTTAGCTTAATTAGGATGAGTATTTACTTTCGACCGACCAATAAACCTTCATAAGCGTAACTATACCACTGTTGCCCAAATATATCCGCTCAATATCTTTATTGAGATTAGATAGAAATGTCTTTGTCATGCAAGTGGTATTCAAGAGAGATAGTGGTAATTCAAAATGAGACAGTCTTGAACCGGAACGATATTTAACAACAAGATAGCCATGAAACGATTTGCATTCAAGATGTTCCTCAAGCCAGGCTTCGAGGACGAGTACCAGAGGCGGCATGCTGCCATCTGGCCCGAACTGAAACAGATGATTAAGGACCAGGGCGTGGGCAACTACAGCATCTACTGGGACCGCGACACGAACATTCTCTTCGCTTACCAGGAATGCCAGGGCGAAGGCAGTTCGCAGGACACCACCGACGTGGACCCCATCACCCAACGCTGGTGGGACATGATGGCCGACATCATGGAGGTGAACCCCGACAACTCGCCTGTCACCATTCCCCTGCCCGAACTTTTCCACATGGACTGACGAGGAACGATGGAATCGGGCATTTTGGTCGGTTTTGATAATTTTTTGTCTGAAAATGATTAAAGAGCAAAGGGACTTCGTTCGTAACTTTGCGTCGTGTGAACAATAACGAAATTAAGATTCATTATTAACTTAAAAACGAATATCATGAGAAAGAAAATTATCACCTTGTTGTCGTGCCTGTTTTTGCTCACGTCTGCCATGCCGACCTACGCCCAGTTCGGGGGACTGAGGGGACTGGCTAAGGGACTGAAGCAGAAAGCCAAAACGACGGTAAAGGAAAAGGCTGAAGAAGTTAAGGAAGAAAATGTAGGAAACGTAGGAAACATAGGCAGCGTCACAAGCAATGTGGCAGCCGCCACGCGCCCGCCGCTCGTGTGGCCCATGTCGGGCGGAACCTACAAGGACATGGACATGAGGTCGTTCCTCTTCGGCATCGTCAATGCCAACGTGAGCGACGAAGAACTTGCCACCATGCGCGACCAGTGCTTTGCCCGATATAGGAGCAACGTGCCCATCTACTCCAACTATGAGTCGGGCAGTGACCAGGCACAAGCCGAGAACCAGAACTTCCTGCGTTTCCTCTATGAAATGCGCACCATCGTGACCATGAACATCTCAAACGTGCGTGTAAGCAGGGATGGTGGCATTGACGGCTCCGATGCCTACTATCTCGTCACCAAAGACGGCGGCGCTGGTATTGGCGTTTTTGCCACCCAAAAGGACGGGCGCTTCCAATTTGTGTTAAAGGATGGCACTGGCACCTACCTCAACGCCGAGGAACTGGCCACGGCACAAAAGGCTGCCCAGCGCATGCGCAAGTTCCAGCAACTCACCTATGGGCTGAAAGACTTCCTGAAGGAAGATCCCAGCAATTACGATGTCAACCTGGCTGTAATGTACAACCTCTGCGGCATGTATGCCAACGCCGTGGAGAAGGCCTGCGAAGGCAATACGCCCGAGAACATCGAGCGCAAGCCCCGTCCTGCCGCTGGCAGTCTGCACGCCTCCATGAAGGCCAAGGCACTGGCCGTGGCCAAGGCCGACGACCCCGAGGTAGTGGATGTCATCATCACCAGCAGCCAGTGGGACGTGAAGACCAACGCCCTTGGGATACCCGTCAACCGCAACATCTATGGCTACTACATCTACAAGGACGAAATGGGCCTGCAGTGCTACTCCCGCATGTGGACGGAGGACTACCAGGGCGGCAAGTATGGCCCCCTGCGCAAGGGCGGCGTAGGCGTAGGCAGCCCGTTCTACATCAAGTAACGGCTAAGAAACATTATCATGGGGCACTGCGTTCTTTGTGTGTGGGGGCGTGGTGTCCCTTTCTTCTTACGTCTGCAATAGTATTGTCCCACCAGCGACAATACTATTGCGCTATGTCTCACAATAGTAATGCACCGCCCCGCGCAATAGTATTATTCGCGAATAAATTTGCTATTCCGCTCACTTATTCGTATCTTTGCAGTCACAATGAAGACGCTACTCGGTAAGACGTTGGACGAATTGCGAGAGGTGACCGCCCAGTGCAACTTGCCCTCCTTTGCTGCACGGCAGATGGCCGAGTGGCTCTATAAGCATGGCGTAACCGCCATTGACGACATGACGAACCTGTCAAAGCAGGGACGCGAGCGTCTGAAGCAGGACTATGAGGTGGGCATTCGTCCAGCCGCCATGTGCCAGACCTCGAAAGACGGAACACGGAAATACCTTTTCCCGACAAGCGACGGGCATCACGTAGAAAGCGTCTTCATCCCCGACGGCGACCGGGCCACCCTGTGCGTCTCAAGCCAGGTGGGCTGCAAGATGGGATGCCAGTTCTGCATGACGGGGCGGCAGGGATTCGAGGGGCAACTCTCGGCTGGCGACATCCTGAACCAAATCTACGCTCTGCCCGAACGGGACCGGCTGACCAACATTGTCTTCATGGGACAAGGTGAACCTTTCGACAACCTTGATGCCGTACTGTGCGCCACGCAGTTGCTCATGGCTCCCTACGGGTGGGCATGGAGCCCACGGCGCATCACGGTGAGCACCGTGGGACTGAGGAAGGGCATGGAACGCTTCCTGCGCGAAAGTCCTTGCCATCTGGCCGTATCATTGCACTCCCCCTTCCATGAGGAACGGGCAGGGATGATGCCTGCCGAAAGGGCATGGTCGCTCACGGAGTTCCTGCCCCTGCTGCAGAAAGAAGACTGGAGCGGGCAACGAAGGCTGTCGTTCGAGTACATCGTCTTCGGCGGTCTGAACGATTCGGAGGCCCACATGCGCGAATTGGTCCGGTTGCTCTCCCCCATGGAATGTCGCGTCAATCTGATTCGTTTCCATACCATCCCCGACACGCCCTTCCATGGAGCCGAGGAGGAAAGCATGACACGGATGCGCGATTACCTGACCCGACACGGCGTGACCTGCACCATACGGGCAAGCCGAGGACAAGACATCATGGCCGCCTGTGGGCTTTTATCCACTGCAAAAAAAGAATAAACATGAAACATACGATTTTTCTACTCACCCTTATCTTCTCCCTGCTGACCATGACCTCCTGTAAGGACGGGCATCTGGCAGTCCCTACGGCTAGCGGACGCCCATATGAGGTGCTCGTGGTCATGGACGCGAAGGCTTGGGAGGCTCCCGAGGGCCGCGCCCTTTTCAACGTGCTGGACACCGACATCCCCGGACTGCCCCAACCCGAGCGCTCGTTCCGAATCTCACAGGTCAGCCCCAAGGATTTCAACCGCACGCTCTCCATCTTCCGCAACATCATTGAGGTAAACATCGATCCGCGGCAGTTCACCATGACGCGCATGAAGTTCACCCGAAACGTCTATGCCACCGACCAGATAATCCTCCACATCAACAGCCAGTCGAAAGAGGCCTTCACAGAATACGTCACGGAACACGGGCAAGACATTATCGACTTCCTCACCAAAATGGAAATCAACCGTCTATGCCGGGAACTGACGCGAAAATACTCGAAACTGACATTCGACCTGTCCAAGGAAATATTTGGTTGCGAACTGCGTGCGCCCGAGGAACTGAAGAACTACAAAAAGGGAAAGGACTTTTTCTGGACGACTAACAACGCACCCTCAGGTCAGGTTTGCATCATGATGTATTCCTACCCGTACGAAGGTCCCGAGACGTTCAACAAGCGATACATCCTTCACAAGCGCGACTCGGTGATGCGAATCAACATGCCAGGCAGCGACCCCGACATGTACATGCAGACCGACACGGCCTGGACCGATGTAAAGCCCATCGTTGTCCACCAAAAGTATGCCATGGAGGCACGCGGACTCTGGTTTATGCGCAACGATGCCATGGGTGGCCCATTCGTCAGTCACTCCCGCGTCGACACGGAGAACAACCGCGTGGTGGTGGTCGAGGGATTCGTATTCGCCCCCGAAAAGATGAAACGCGGACTCATGCGACGCATGGAAGGCGCGCTCTACATGCTGTTGCTGCCGGAAGAACAACTTTCGGAGGTGGACACCGACATTGAGGAAGAGGAAAAGGAAGAGAACGCCCCCGACACGGCAAAAGACGGGCAACAAAACGATTAACTACAATATATAATACACCAGTAATAAACTACATTTCTTATGGAACCGAACGAACGCATACGCATAGGCATTACTCAGGGCGACACCAACGGAGTAGGCTACGAAGTGATACTCAAGACATTCTCCGAACCCACAATGCTCGAGTTGTGTACACCCGTCATTTACGGGAATCCACGCATTGCCACCTATCATCGCAAAGGGATGGGGCTGACCACCAACTTTGCGGCCATACAATCGGCCAATGAGGTGCAACCCGACCGGCTCAACATGGTGGTGGTAGACGACTCGGAAGTGAAAATTGAAATGGGGACTCCCTCAACCGACGCCGGCCGACAGGCACTGCTTGCGCTGGAGAATGCTGTCAAGGACCTGCGTGAAGGCAAAATCGACGCACTTGTCACCGCTCCCGTCAACAAGCATTCCATCCAAGCCGATAACTTCCGCTTCCCGGGCCATACCGAGTACATACAAGACCGCTTGGGGGAGGGGCAGGAAGCCTTGATGATACTCATGAACGACCGCCTACGTGTGGCACTGGCCACAACGCATCTCCCAATTAGTCAAGTGGCACAGGCCATCACGCAGGAAACCATCGTGGCAAAACTGCGCATTCTCCACCATTCGCTTCTACGCGATTTCTCCATATCCGCTCCGCGCATTGCCGTACTGGCACTTAATCCACATGCAGGCGACAACGGCTTGTTGGGGAGTGAAGAACAAGACATCCTGAAACCCGCTATTGAGCAGGCCAACGCTGAAGGTATACCAACCTTTGGCCCGTATGCTGCTGATGGTTTCTTCGGCGCGCGACAGTATGAACATTTCGATGCCGTCTTGTCCATGTACCACGACCAAGGACTCACGGCGTTCAAAGCCTTGGCGACGGACACGGGCGTGAATTTTACCGCAGGACTTCCCGTCGTGCGCACCAGCCCTGCCCACGGCACTGCCTATGACATTGCCGGACGTGGTATCGCCGATGAGAACTCTTTCCGTCAGGCCATTTTCACGGCTACCGACATCTGCCGCAACCGACGCGCATACGACGAGGCCCACGGAAATCCCTTGCCCAAACTTTTCCACGACCGCAGGGAAGAAGACTTCCGCCAGCGCCGTAGCGACCGTCCCAACCGCTTCGACAGTCGCCAACGGGAAAACGGAGGCAACGAACCCAACAAGGCATCCTCGGACAATGCCGTAAATGCTGTGCCATCCGGGCCCACCGAGTAATTTTTCCGCACACGTCCCCTGCCCCATGGCATCCCGCTACCGCAATCTTTTCCTATTTGTCGGCCTTGCGGCTGTCGCTGTCATGTTGCTCACGTTCGACATGCCCTGGACCGAGGTCCTCGCACATGTCCGTCGTGCCGGCGTATGGCTTCCGGCCGTCATTCTGCTATGGATACCCATCTACATGATGAACGCCCATGCATGGCGACTCATCATCTGCGATGCCCACACCGCTCCCTCCCCCATTGGATTCTGGCGCGTACTGAAACTCACCATCTCCGGATATGCCCTCAACGGCATCACGCCCGTCGGTTTGTTGGGCGGAGAACCTTACCGCATCATGGAACTTACGCCTTACATGGGACGGGCAAGAGCAGCCAGCAGCGTGATACTCTACGCCATGATGCACATTTTTTCCCACTTCTGCTTCTGGCTCTTCTCCATCGGAGTATTCCTGCTGCGATATGGCAACAGGCTCTCGTGGCCATTAAGCGTCATGCTCGTCGTGGCGACCCTTTTCTGCCTTGCAGGGGTCTATTTCTTTCTTCAAGGCTATCGCTACGGATTGGCCATGCGCACCCTCCGCATCTTTTCCCACCTACCCTTGGTGGGACACTACGTCAGCGACCTTGCGGATCGCCATGCGGAAGGCATACAACGAGTCGACGAACAAATTGCAGCCCTGCATCGCCAACGTCCCTCCACATTCTACCAAAGTCTCCTGCTTGAGTTCCTCGCCCGTCTGCTTGGCTGCTTCGAACTACAGTTCATCCTGTTCATCTTCACCTCGCAAGTTTCCTACTGGGATTGCCTGCTCATGCAAGCCTTTGTGAGTCTCTTTGCCAATCTTCTGTTCTTCATTCCCATGCAAATGGGCACACGCGAAGGAGGATTAGCCATTTTCACTGAAGCCATGCACCTAAACGGAGGCTATGGAGTGCTTACGGGGCTGCTCACTCGGCTGCGCGAAATCTTCTGGACTTCCATCGGGCTGCTACTTATCCGCATTGGCAACAAGACATAGTCTCCACAAGACTGCCATCAGCACACCTCCCATCCCATGAAACTTTATAGCTCACTTACTTGGGATTCACATTTTTTCTCCTTATCTTTGCAGTTGTAACATCACAACCTTAAAAATCTAATAGCTATGGTTAATCGTTTTATCCTTAACGAAGTTTCGTACTTCGGACCTGGAGCCCGCAAGGAATTGCCAGGAGTTGTCGCCCGTCTGGGATTTAAGAAAGCACTCGTCGTGACAGACAAGGGTCTGATGCAATTTGGGGTGGCCAAGATGGTACTCGACGTGATGGAGGAGGCCGGCATACCCTATGAAATCTTCGATGACGTGAAACCCAATCCCAACGTCACCAACGTCAAGCAGGGCATTGAAGCCTGCCAGCGTGCCGGGGCCGACTTCCTCGTTGCTATCGGCGGGGGCTCCAGCATGGACACGGCTAAGGGCATTGGCATTGTCGTGCGTAACCCTGAGTTTTCCGACATCGTCTCTCTTGAAGGTGTGGCCGACACCAAGAACAAGTCACTCCCCATTATTGCACTGCCCACCACCGCAGGTACCGCTGCAGAGACAACCATCAACTACGTCATCATCGACGAAAAGCGGCAGGCCAAAATGGTTTGCGTAGACCCGAATGACATTCCCTGCGTGGCCATTATCGATGCAGAACTAATGTACTCCCTGCCCCGCAGTCTCACCGCAGCAACGGGTATGGATGCCATGACACACGCCATCGAAGGCCTCATCACGAAGGCGGCATGGGAACTTTCCGACATGTTCGAACTGAAGGCTATTGAGATGATATATAAGTACCTGCCTCTGGCCGTCAACGAGCCCACAAACCCCGTTGGACGCGACGGTATGGCCGTAGCTCAGTATGTGGCAGGCATGGCATTCTCAAACGTCGGACTTGGAGTTGACCACGGCATGGCTCATCCCCTCTCGGCACTCTTCGACGTACCTCATGGCGTGGCATGTGCCATGTTGCTGCCTACGGTCATGCGCTTTAATATGCCGGTATCTCTAGATAAATACACCGACATTGCCAAGGCGGTCGGTGTCTACCGTGACGGCATGACTGGTGAAGAGGCCGCCGAAGCTGCCTGTCATGCCATCGAAGAACTTAGTGCCCTTGTTGGTACGAATAAGCGTCTCAGCGACTTAGGTATTACGGAGGCCGACATCCCGGCACTGGCCGACCAAGCAATTGCAGACGTTTGCACACCAGGCAATCCTCGCGCCGTAACCCGCGAAGACATTGTTCGCCTTTATCACGAGATTCTCTAAGCTCATTAACAATGAAAGGTCTCGCCCCTGCCAATTGTACATTGACAGGGGCGAGACCTTTATTCGAGAACGAAATGACGGGATAGACCTTCTTCTGCAAACTATACGTTCAGCGACCAGGCGTAGCCGTCCTTAGTGTCCTTGACCTCAAAGCCCAGTTCCTGGAGGTCGTCGCGGATTTTATCCGAAAGGGCCCAGTTCTTCTCGGCCTTGGCCTGGCTACGCTGTTCGAGCAACATGTCTACGACCTTGCCGAAGGCCTGCTCGCGAGCCTTGTTGCTGGTGCCCGACTGTTCGGTCAGGCCCAGGATGTCGAAGGCAAAGGTGTGGAACACATCGCGCATCTGCTGGGCCACCTCGGCGGTGATGCTGGCCTTGTGGTCGTTGACGGTGTTGATGACACGGCAGGCATCGAAGAGGGCACTGATGACCATAGGCGAGTTGAGGTCGTCGTTCATGGCATCGTAGCATTGCTGCTTCAAGGTGGTCACATACGAGGCCTCCACCTGCGGGGCCCCCTTCGTCTTCTGCCCTTCCAGCAGGCGCTGCAGCAGTTTCCATCCGTCCATCAGTCGGGCCAACCCCTTCTCGGCTGCCTGCAGGGCATCGTTGCTGAAGTCCACCGTAGAGCGATAGTGGGCCTGGAGGATGAAGAAGCGGATGGTCATGGGCGAATAGGGCTGCGAGAGCAGGGGATGGTCACCCGAGAAGAATTGCGGCAGCGTGATGAAGTTGTTGTACGACTTGCCCATCTTCTTGCCGTCGATGGTTATCATGTTGTTGTGCATCCAGTAGTGCACCATTTGGTCGCCTTGGCTGGCCACGGCCTGTGCTATCTCGCATTCGTGGTGGGGAAAGACGAGGTCCAGACCGCCCCCATGGATGTCGAAGTGGTCGCCCAGATACTTGCGCCCCATGGCCGTACATTCGCAGTGCCATCCGGGGAAGCCGTCGCTCCAGGGCGAGGGCCAGCGCATGATGTGCTCGGGCTGGGCCTTCTTCCAGAGGGCAAAGTCGGCCTGGTTGTGCTTCTCGCCCACACCGGCCAGTTCGCGACTGGCATCCTTGATGTTCTCCAGCGAACGGCCGGAGAGTATGCCGTACTTGTGGTCGTGGTCGTACTTCTCAACGTCGAAGTAGATGGAGCCGTTGGACTCGTAGGCATAGCCGTGGTCCATGATTTGCTGGACAAGCTGCTGCTGCTCGATGATGTGGCCCGTAGCATGCGGTTCGATGCTGGGCGGCAGGCAGTTGAGTTCGTGCATGGCCTCGTGGAAACGGTTGGTATAGTACTGGGCCACCTCCATAGGCTCCAGTTCCTCCAGCCGGGCCTTCTTGGCAATCTTGTCCTCGCCCTCGTCGGCATCGTGCTCCAGATGGCCTACGTCGGTGATGTTGCGCACGTAGCGCACCTTGTAGCCCAGATGCTGCAGATAGCGGAAGAGGAGGTCGAACGTGATGGCCGGACGGGCATGACCCAAATGGGCATCGCCGTAGACCGTGGGGCCGCAGACGTACATGCCCACTCGCCCCTCGTGGAGCGGGCGGAAGAGTTCCTTCTGACGCGAAAGTGTGTTGTAAATAAGTAAGGGTTGGTTATTCATTTCTATCTTGTTTTATGATTTCTAATAAGCGGTCCACGGCATCTGCCTCGGGGATGTTCATCTCCACGCACTGTTTGCCACGATAGAGCGAGACCTTGCCACGGGCAGCACCGACGTAGCCATAGTCGGCATCGGCCATCTCGCCGGGGCCGTTCACGATACAGCCCATGACGGCTATCTTCAGCCCCGTCAGGTGGCTGGTGGCTTGCTTAACCCGCGCTATGGTGCCCTGCAGGTCGAACAGGGTACGCCCGCAGCCGGGACAGGAGATGTACTCCGTCTTGGTGAATCGGAGCCGTGCGGCCTGCAGGAGGGTGTAGGCCACGGGGATTTCGTTCTCGGGGGCTTCGGAAAGCGAAACGCGTATGGTGTCGCCAATGCCATCGACCAGCAGGGCACCAATGCCCACTGCCGATTTGATGCGACCGTCCTCGCCCTCGCCGGCCTCTGTCACGCCCAGGTGTAGGGGGAAGGTCATGCCTTCGGCGTCCATGGCCTTGACCAGGAGTCGCACACTCTCGACCATGACGACCGTGTTGGAGGCCTTGATGCTGACAACGACGTCGAGGAAATTCTCCTTCATGCAGATGCGCAGGAACTCCATGCACGACTCAACGATGCCCTCGGCCGTATCACCGTAGCGCGACATGATGCGGTCGGAGAGGCTGCCGTGGTTGACACCGATACGTACAGCCGTGTGATGTTCGCGACATATATTAAGGAAGGGGACGAGCCTTTCCTCGATTTTCCGCAATTCGGCCTGATACTCCTCGTCGGTGTATTCCAGATGCTTGAACTGGCGGGCCGCATCGACGTAGTTGCCGGGATTGATGCGCACCTTCTCGCAGTACAGGGCGGCAACCTCGGCCACGCGGGGATTGAAGTGGACATCGGCCACAAGGGGGACATCGCAACCCGCCTCGCGCACGCGGCGACGGATTTCCTTCAAGTTCTCGGCCTCGCGCACGCCCTGTGTGGTCAGTCGCACGAGTTCGCCCCCGGCCTTAGCTATGGCCAGTATTTGACGGACACAGCCTTCGGTGTCCATGGTGGATGTGGTGCACATCGACTGCACACGGACGGGATTGTTGCCGCCAATGCCTATGTTGCCGACGCGCACTTCGTGGGTCTTTCTTCTTTGCATTTTTGACTGTTTAACTAAGTCACCAAGGTCCTCTTTTTCTCAGTTGACCTTACAATTATACTTGACCTCCGCCAGTTCGGCATTGGCCTTAACGATTTTCTCCTTCAGCCCTTCCTTGTAGGCCTTCAGCCGTTGGGCCAAAGCCTCATCGCCGAGCGCCAACATCTCCAGGGCCAGCAATCCGGCATTCTGTGCGCCGTTGACGCCGACCGTAGCCACGGGTATGCCTGGAGGCATTTGCACGATGCTAAGCAGAGCGTCCAGTCCGTCGAGCATGCCCTTGATGGGCACTCCGATGACGGGCAACGTCGTGTTGGCGGCAATGACGCCTGGCAAGGCGGCTGCCATGCCGGCACCGGCTATAATCACGCGTACACCCCTGCTCTCGGCTTCGCGGGCAAAGCATTCCACCTCGTGCGGCGTGCGATGTGCAGAAAGCGCGTTCATTTCGAAAAAAACGCCCATTTCATCGAGGACTTTTGCTGCTTTCTCCATGACGGGCAGGTCGCTCGTGCTGCCCATAATGATACTTATCAGAGGATTCATACTATTTATTAGAATAAGAATTAGAGACTATTATTTATAGAAATAGGGCCGTAAGGCCACAGAGGAAACCGACAAATGCCCCCCCCATGACTTGGCCTAAAGTGTGTTGACGCAGAAGCATGCGGCTGCTATTAACCAAGCCGCTCACCAAGATGGCCGCACAAAGCCACCAAACGGGGTTGAACTGAAATATAATTGAATAGGCGACCAAAGCACCTATGATAGCCCCCATGCCTGCGGAATGTATGCTTATCTTCCACCAAAGCGTGATAACCGTACATATACACTGGACAAGCAAACTGATAACAATGATTCCACTAATAAATACCGGAGCATGAATGTCATTCATTACATAGAGGAGTATGCAATAGCAGATAATATGCAACATATAGGGAACCATACGATTGTGATGAAGCTGCAATTCTTGTGGGGTGAGATGATTAATGCGACGATAGGTATAGACTCCAATGGCCGGAAGAAAGATAGTCATCATATAGACCATCGCCAAGAGCGATAGTTTCAACTGCCAAGGGAGCATTGATAAATACGTAAAGATGAGCAATAAAACAAAACCTAACATTGGAAAGTAGGTAGGCCGAAACATGTCGGACAGCACTTTGGCAACAACGTTGATGGTCGATCTCTGCTTCACTTCTGTCATAGTTTCCTCAATCTGCTTTCTGCTATTCCTAACTGAGTGCGGTACTTGGCCACAGTGCGACGTGCCACATCATAGCCTCTTTCTCGCAACATCCCTACCAAACGTTCATCACTCAGCGGACGATGCTTGTCTTCAGCGTTTACGATTTCCTTCAGTGCCTGTAGTATCTTTCTCACCGTCACTTCATCACCATTCAACGTTGCCGCCGAAGTGAAAAACCAACGTAAAGGATAAATACCATGAATTGTCTGGACATATTTACTATTTGACACTCGACTTACCGTAGAGATATCTTGCCCTGTAATATTAGCCACATCCTCCAGTTTCATCGGCCGAAGCAAAGTCTCGTCACCCTCCAAGAAAAAGGGACGTTGGAGACGGATGATAGCACGCATGGTTCGAAGCATGGTATCACGACGCTGGGCAATAGCATCAACAAACATTTGCGCATCTGCCACTTGCTTGCGAAGATAAGTCATGGCCTCCCGTTCGCTCTTTGTGACAGTGGGCATTTGCATTTCAGTTTCTGCATCAGTACTGACCGTGAGACGCGGCAGTTCTCCCTCGTTCAGTGTAAGGTGTATCTGTCCTTCCTCATCGGTTTCCACAACAAAATCGGGTGTAATGGCATGATTGTCACTATGGTCGCCCCCAATACTCCCCCCAGGACGGGGGGTAAGCCGCTGAATTCGTTGGCGAAGCTGATCCAATTCAAGGTCGTCAAGTTGAAGAACCTTCTTTATGCGTTGCCATCGCAAATGTGAGAAATCATCCCAATAACGCTGGAAGAGAGTGATTAGCAATTCGCGCGAACGCCCTCGGAAATTACGCCGTGCCTGAAGGAGCAAACATTCACGCAGGTCACGAGCTCCCACTCCAGCGGGTTCCATTTGCTGAAGGACATCAGTGAGCAAGTGGTTTAGTTCCCTTTCGTCAGTCTGAACATTCTGATAGATGTCCAATTCGTCTGCTATTTGATAAAGTGGCGTACGCAACAAACCATCGTCAGCTAACGAACCGATAAGGTACTTCATTACCTCACGCTCGTGTTCGGTAAGAGCATACTCCCCTAACTGGTCGACCAAATGGTCAAAAAACGATTCGGAATTATCCCCTAATTCACGTCGGTGTTGTTCTTCGTCGACAGAACGATTCGGGTCACGAGGAATGCCATCGTCCACATCGTCATACTCGGAATAATTAGAAAGTTCCGAAGACTCGGAGGAGTCGGAAGCATCGGGGGACTCTGAATTATCAGAAAAGTCAGAGGCTTCGGAGTCCCCTCCCCCTTCCGTACTCCCCTGTAACCAAGGGTTATCCTCCAGTTCCTTATCAATGCGCTCACGAAGATCGTTCAAAGGAAGTTCCGTCAGACGCACCACCAAAACCTGTTGAGGCGTAAGTGTCTGCGTCTGTGTCTGTACCTGTACAGCACCTTGTCCCTGCCCGTTCTTCACCATAGTCTATTCCCAATCTCTAATCACAGAACCTCACTTCAACTTCACCGTTATGATATTAACCGAGAAGGGAGCCACCGGGAACTTCAATTGCCGGCCACCGAATTCAGTGAATACTCCCACATGGAGCGGATGGATAGCCAGTGGATCAGTAGCCGTGTTCTCATCTTGCCCACTTTCTGCCGTGAGACGAACCATTCCTGCATGTGCGGCACTACCACCAGTCAAGTTGATGCAGCCCTGAGTGGCCCCCTCACCTACGTTCACGACCTTGATGTAGAGCGTATTAGTGCGCTCGTCAAGAGTCGTATTGCCATAGACACCACGCATGTTAGGATTCTTATGACGAGCCGTAATTTGCAACTGATTGTCAATGTAGGCCGCAACACTGTCACCCTCTACCTCGACACGCAGGTCGTACCAACGATCGTTTTCCACTGTGAACGGAATCTCCTTCCCTATGTTGATGCGCCCTCCATCCACACTCTGTTCAATCGCATTCTGAGTGTTGCCCCAACCTGCCACATTGAACCAGTCGAAATCACGGTCGTTCTGATAATTATAAACAAGCAAGAAGCCTTCGTAACCATCCGACTTTCGAGCCTTCACCTTGTAGGTATAACGTTTACCCTCAAATTCCATGGGACATATGTCCATGTGAGGTTCACGACCACGGTTGGACGTCCAGTTCTTCATATCAGGCAACTGATACGTTTTTCCATCAACTATGAGCTGCGGCTCCTTAAACTCCGCCTGTGTATTCCAAGTCCCAACGCCTACGTGCAGAGGAGACTTTGTTTCCACGACCTTAGGCTCTGGCAGTTTCCACGTCAACGTCTGAGGAACAGTACGCGTACCGATGTGCGTAGCAAAAAGTTGCTGCACCCAGTAAGAAGGTGTACCAAAGGCCTTGCTGGAATTGAAATGAATAAGGTCGGTGGGCCAGTTCTTGGCATTATCATTGACAAAGAGGGGAGCATACGAAGCCATGGTCACGATGTCTGAATTGTTCTCCATGCCAAGCATGTAGACGGCCTCGCCAAGGGCTGCATTCTGGTTGCCCACCTTGCCAAACATGCTTGTCACAGCATACTCGCCCACATATATCTTCGGACCCTGGCGGTCGTACTTGTCATATTTGTCGTATGCATCAAGGAACCAAGAAGGGTTGCGGTAATAGTGTTCGTCGAGGATGTCGACAGGTTCCTGGCTACGCCACGAGGGATAGTCTGTACCCCAAGCCTCCACATTTCCAATGCAGTGCATCTGGGGGTACTTTGCCTTAATTGCATCATAGAACTTACGATAACGCTCGAAATAGCGGTGACTCTGGTCGCGGTTGTCATCGAAATGGAAATTGGCGTTTTCATTGCCTATCTCCAGATATTCGAGGTTGAAGGGTTCGGGATGGCCGTTCTCGGCACGCATTCGACCGAACTTGGTGGTCTTGGCATCACCGTTGGCATACTCGATGGCGTCAAGACATTCCTGAATCCATCCGTCCAGTTCATCCACTGGTGTGAAGCCACCGTGCCAAATGCCCACATTCACAACATAGAGAGGTTTGGCACCGAGGTCCTCGGCCAATTGCAGATACTCATGGAAGCCCAGCCCATCGGTCACCCAAAAGCCCCAGTTGGCATTCAGGTGTCCGGGGCGCTCCTCGATGGGACCTACTGTGCGCTGCCAGTGATAGGCATTCTCGGGGGCATCCTGTCCCTCAACGAAACAACCGCCAGGGAAGCGCATGAAACGCGGATGCAGTTCCATCAACATTTGCGCCAATTGGGGGCGCATGCCGTTCGGGCGGTTCTTAAAGGTCGGGGGGAAGAGGCTTATCATATCAAGGACCAAGTGACAAGGACGCTCAGCGGTCAAACGGAATTGAGCCTGTGGATCATCACCCGTGCAAACGAATTTGGCCTCCACCTTCTGCCATTTTTTCCCAATTTTCTTTGTAATCAAGACTTCGCCCAAACTATGCCCTCTTTTGTCGACAAGAGCAGCCGTCAGTTGGCCGGGATTTCCTTCTGTACAACGCACCCAAAACGAAAGACTATACAGGCTGCCATTTTGCGCATGAATGCCCCAGAAACCCTCGTTCTGTACGCCATCACCAGCCTTGCGCACGGTCAATTGCAGGGCATGCGCTTGAGCTTCGTTAAGCAGATTTTCGGTAGTGAGGGCTATTACAGCCGACCCCACGGCACTCCACGCAGTGGTCTCGGAACGCCTTTCAACACGGTGTTGCCCACCACGCCGACGTCCCTCTAAAGGAATTTCCTCAAACGAACGATTGCGGATGAGTTCGGCATAAAGCCCACCGTCGGCAGCATGATTTATATCTTCAAAAAAGATTCCATAGAGCGTGGGGCTGACAGCATGTCCCTGACGGGAGAGGTCGACATCTATAGTCACTTGGGCGTTGGCATGGAATGCCAACAAGCTAAGCAAGAGGGAAAACAATTTCTTCATATTTAAAGTTGGCTTTCAGGTATATTAAATGTAGTAATGTTCATGTCACCCGTATTGAGTCCCCTTTTCAGCCACTTCATGCGCTGGGCACTGGTACCATGGGTGAACGACTCTGGCTGCACATAGCCACGAGCTTTCTTCTGAAGGTAATTATCACCTATCTTCTCGGCACAGTCGATAGCCTCTTCTACGTCACCGGCCTCCAGCGAGCGATACTTTGCATTCTCGTAGTGCCCCCAGACTCCAGCATAGTAGTCAGCCAGCAGTTCCAAACGCACGCTGATTTTGTTGGCCTCCACCTCATTCACCTTGTTCATCTGGACATGGGCCGCATTCAGCGTCCCCAACAGATTCTCCACGTGATGCCCGACCTCATGGGCAATGACATAGGCATACGAGAAATCACCATCGGCTCCAAGTTGGCTCTTCATCTCGGTGAAGAACGAAAGGTCAATGTACAGTTTCTGGTCACCCGAACAATAGAATGGCCCCACAGAAGAAGATGCCTGCCCACAAGCCGAATTAACGCTGCCTGTAAAGAGCACAAGGGTTGGAGGCGTATAGGTTTTACCCATCTTCTTGAACACCTCGGTCCACACATCCTCGGTAGAGGCTAGTACTTGGCGCGAGAAGGTTGCCAATTGCTGTTCTTCTTCCGTGAACTCACGCTGCCCTTCGATCTGTTCTTCTTGAATAGAAGAAAGGCCTCCCTGCTGCACAACATTATTCACGACATCACCGATACCACCTCCCTGCATGAAGGTCATCAGCGCAATAATAATGATACCCGCCAAGCCACCCATTCCGGCCTTGGCTCCAGTGCTCATTCCGCGGCGGTCTTCCACGTTCGAGCTCTCTCTGCGTCCGTCTAATTTCATGGTTGTAAAATGTTTGGTCTATTAAATGCGTACAAAGATAAGGATTTTATTTGAGATTTCACACATGACAGGAAACTTTTTTGCCGAGGATTATTATAGGAGCCAAGTAGAAAGAGCCATCCCCCTGCCAGGCATGGAGCACCGTTCATTGGATAAGAATGCGCCGCTCAGCCTTGCGCCCCCGTCTCATCTGTCCCCAAGCGTCACGCGCCTCCGCTTGCGTCACAGCTGTAGCGCAAGCGGAGGAATACTTTCCTACGGCAGATGGAATACTTTGCTTCCCTTGCGTCACAATTGTGGCGCAAGGAGCACCTCGTATGGAGGCCGCCATGAAACACCATCAATCGCCGCCCGACATCGTATTGTTATCCTTCTTACGCAGTTTTGCCCCGGGTCTGTCGCTATACCTGAATGGCTCCCGCGTCCTGTGACAGAAGCCCGGCGTAACTAAAAAAGGGAACATCGTTTGCCCATTTGCCTAAAATGTTGTATCTTTGCAGGGCAAAACAGACAAAGGACATTGCCCAAACCAGAAAATCCCCGATGAAACGGCATATTTTTGTTTATTTCACCCTTCTCATGAGCTTGCATGCCGTGGCAGACGAACCGCAGACACCTCCTCAGCGCGACCGTTTCAAAGAGTTCTGGGGACGAGTAGACAAATGGCTATGCGACCGATATTATAACGTATCTGTAGATACAAACTACATAGCACGCCCTCAGACTCGATGGACGGTGACGGTTCCATATAATCTCACAGGTGCAACCGTGTATACTCGCGGGACAATGGGAGGAGAAGAGATGCGTATGCGCTCAGCCTACAAATGCAAAAACACGATTGGCCTTGCGGGATCCTATACGGGCATTTCCTTGGCATTGACCTACAACCCCAGCAGTTTCTTTGGATGGTACAATGACCTTGAGTATAACACCACTGAGTATTACAACCGCATGGGGTTTGATTTCGTCGTACACCGCGCTAAGAACGTCCGTGGGTGGACCCAAGTTGGCGATGGCCCCAAAACTGAAATCGGGAAGAAGAATATCAGCCAGCGTTCGTTTAACTTCAACTATTATTACGCTTTCAACTACAAAAAGTTCTCTTACCCAGCAGCCTTTTGCCAGTCATACATTCAGAAACGCTCTGCTGGGAGTTTCATGCTTGGAGCATCATTCCAGTGGCAGAAATTGCATTCTGCGGGCGATGCCACTATCGGCAACGAGGTAGTCAAGCTCAAAGCAGCCAATATCGGCATTGGAGCCGGTTATGGCTACAACTTTGTCATCCGCAAGAATTGGTTGTTACATCTATCCACCCTGCCTACATTCATTGTCTACAGCAGAGCACGGCTTTGGACAGGAGACGGCATACAAACCATGCCCTATCACTTCCCGGAGTTCATCATGACAGGGAGCGCGGCTCTGATTCGTAACTTCGGGCGCTACTTTGCCGGAGGAACGATGCATATCAACTACACCCTCATCGGTCGGCGTGAGCAGTTGCAAGTAGGCAACAGCAAATGGCGCACGCACTTTTTTATCGGGTTCCGTTTTTAATTATTTCCTTAGGTTTTATTTGGAGGAATGGTTGAAAATCATTAACTTTGCAGTCTGACTGCAATAACATAGACCAACATATACAAAAAAAATAAAGACTCTATGAAATTCCTTGACAGACTTTTTGGATGGTATTTCAAGCGTAGTTCTCTTCCCTATTGGTGCATTCTCATTCTGGACTGCCTGACAATATACGCTTCCACCTTCTTCGTTTATTGGATATGGTTCCGCGGTTCACAAACCCAGCTCCATTTCTACTCCATCACTTACGTATCGCTCCTTTACATGCCTATTTGCATACTTTGCTTCAGAATCTTTCACACCTACTCAGGCATCGTTAGGTATTCCTCTTTCGTAGACCTCACTCGCGTGGCGTATGCCAACCTATTGGCTATGGTTGTCATACTGATTGCACATTATCCCGTAGGCTGGTATTTGCCTTCGGACCTATTCGAACCCCTTTATGGACGGCACATCATACTTATCTTCCTCATTTCCACAGCCGTCATGTGGGGCGAGCGTGTACTCATCAAAATTCTTTATGACGTCACCACCAGCGACAGCCGTGCGCTCCGCACCTTCATTTATGGGGTAGGCGATAGCGGAGTTGCCTTGGCTAAGAACATTCGCAGTCAACGTCCTACGCGTTTCGTGCTGAGAGGATTTATCTCTCCCGAGTCTAAGGATAGCCACCATCGCCTGATGGGAGTAAAGGTATTCGGTAATAATCCTACTCTGGCAACCATATTGAGCGGGATGGACGTGGAGGCTGTATTGGTCAGTCCTGTACAAAAAGCCAGGTTCCGCAACGACCAAGCCCTACAGGATATACTCATTGGCACAGGTACAAAGATTTTCATGGTCGAGGAAAAGATGCAAGACACTGAAGCTACCGATACTAATTTGAGCAACGGAGCGGTAGCATTAAAAGAGGTCAGCGTGGAGGATTTGCTTCCTCGCGACGAAATTGAGGTGGACTTGGAGTCTGTGGGTGAGGAGCTCACAGGAAAACGTATCCTCATCACGGGCTCTGCAGGCAGCATTGGTTCGGAAATTGTGCGCCAAGTAGCCAAGTTCCGCCCAGCCGCCATGATGCTTATCGACCAAGCTGAAACCCCAGAGCATGACATCCGACTTATGATGGCTAAGGAACATGCCGACATTCCAGCCGAAACCATTGTTACAAGCATCTGTAACGAAGGGCGAATGGACAAAATATTCAGTGACTTCCGCCCAGACTATGTATTCCACGCTGCAGCCTACAAGCACGTCCCCATGATGGAAGACAACCCTGGCGAAGCTATTCACAATAATGTTTTAGGCACGCGCATTATCGCGGACATGAGCGTGAAATACGGTGCCAAGAAATTTGTCATGATATCAACGGATAAAGCGGTCAATCCCACGAATGTCATGGGATGTTCAAAAAGAATCTGCGAGATTTACGTTCAAAGCCTGGACCGCAAACTGAAGATGGATAAATGGGAAAAGAAGTCTGATACCCCCATCACTCAATTCGTCACTACTCGGTTTGGCAACGTTCTGGGGTCAAACGGAAGTGTCATTCCACTCTTCCGAGAACAAATCAAGAAGGGAGGGCCTGTCACAGTGACCGATCCAAACATTATCCGTTTCTTCATGCTCATCCCCGAAGCCTGCAAACTTGTCTTGGAAGCTGGGACGAAAGGTAATGGCGGTGAAATTTTTGTCTTCGATATGGGCAAACCTGTGAAAATTGCAGATTTGGCCAAGCGCATGATAAGTTTGAGCGGTGCCAAGAATGTAGAAATCAAATATACGGGTTTACGTGCCGGAGAGAAACTTTACGAAGAAGTGCTTAACGAACTGGAGGGTACTAAGCCCACCTTCCACCAGAAGATACGTATCGCCAGTACAAGAGAATACGACTATGATGACGTATGCCACGAAATTGATGATCTTATTCATATTTCCCAACAATACGACGACATGGAAATCGTGAAGAAGATGAAAGAGATTGTCCCGGAGTTCAAGTCCAACAACTCAAAGTATGAAGTGCTGGACAAGGAACATTGAACATTTAACCTCGAATATTAGTCCATGCCCCGTCTACTGCTCATTTGTTTGTCCAGTCTGTTAGTATGTTATGTCAACGCCCAAAACCTCATCGACCTTAGCGGATCTTGGCAATTTGCTATCGACCGACAAGACGTTGGCATCAAAGAGCACTGGTATCAAAAAGACTTAGACGATTATATATACCTCCCGGGGTCTATGCCGGAAAACGGTAAAGGTGACAATCCTACGCTTACCACACAATGGATTGGTTCACTCTACGATTCTTCCTTTTACTTCAATCCTGAGATGGAACCTTACCGTAGAGCAGAGAATATTGGATTCCCCTTTTTCCTGACCCCCAAGAAACATTATGTGGGTACCGCTTGGTATCGCCGTACAGTCTACGTCCCCCAGTCATGGGGGGGAGAGCGCGTGTTGCTTTATTTGGAGCGTCCGCACATTGAGACCCTTGTCTACGTCAATGGAGAACGGGTGGGACATCAGAACAGCCTTTCTACACCCCACGAATTCGATATATCTGACTATATTTTCCCTGGTCAGCGTAACACGTTAGCTATCCGTGTCTATAACGGCATTGACGGAGTGGGAGTCGGACAAGACTCCCACTCCGTGACAGACCAGACACAAGGCGATTGGAACGGTATCACCGGACGCATGGAATTGCAACTGATGCCACACAATGTATGGATTCAAAACGTAAAGGTCTTCCCAAATATTTTTTCACGCGAAGTCTCTATTAAGGCATCATTCGGTAGCCGCCTGCGTTTTTTCGATACCACACCTTATATACACCTTATTTTAGAGGATCCAGACGGACATGCAATTGTCGACGAAGAGTTTCTATATGAAAGCGATGATATGGATTTCAGTGTCACGCTACATGACATTAAGGTATGGGATGAATTTCGGCCCAATCTCTATCACCTGACTCTCTCTGTCAATGACCAAGACTCTTACGAAACAGACTTCGGCATGCGCAACATTAATGTGCGTGACCGACAAATATACCTAAACGGACATCCCATATTTCTTCGTGGCACGGTAGAAAACTGCACCTTCCCTCTCACAGGCTATCCACCCACAGACGAAAGAGAGTGGCTACGTATCTTTCAGAAGTGCAAGGAATATGGTCTTAACCACGTGCGTTTCCATTCGTATTGCCCTCCTGAGGCCGCCTTTGTGGCAGCAGACCGTACGGGAATGTATCTGCAAGTGGAAGGCCCGACATGGCCCAACCACGGTGTAAAACTGGGGCAGGGAATGACCATCGATAAGTATCTGATGGCCGAAACCCAACGAATACTCGACACCTACGGCAATCACCCTTCCTTCTTAATGATGGCTGCAGGCAATGAACCTGCGGGCAATTGGGTTCCTTACACTAATGACTGGGTAAAGAAATGGAGCAAAGAAGACCCTCGCCGTCTCTATTGCGGAGCCTCCGTCGGAGGTGGGTGGCAGTGGGATGACCAGAGCCAGTATCATGTCAAAGGAGGGGGACGCGGTCTGAACTGGAATCGCCATGCACCATCGAGCGATGACGACTATCTGCAAGACTTGCTTCATCCGCGCAACTACAAAGGCCCGGAAGATTGCAATTCACCCATTATCGCTCATGAGCAAGGTCAATGGTGCGCTTTCCCTGATCTGAAAGAGATAAATAAGTACACGGGCGTAACACGTGCACGTAACTTCGAGATTTTCCGTGATTTACTTAAGCAACACGGAATGGAGGAACAGGGCGAAAACTTTCTTATGGCAAGCGGCAAATTACAAACGCTATGCTACAAATACGAGATAGAACGCAACCTACGCACGTCTGACTATGCAGGATTCCAACTTCTGGGACTGAACGACTATAGTGGACAAGGAACCGCCGTGGAAGGTATTCTCAACGTATTTTGGCAGGAGAAGGGCTATTGTACAGCGAATGAATGGAGCCAATGGTGCGCACCAGTTGTTCCTCTAGCTCGCTTTCCGAAATTCGTTTATAGCGATCAGGACACTCTGTGTGTTCCTGTGGAAGTTTACAATGCTCATTACGGAAAACTCTCCAATATTGAGCCGCTCTACACCATTACAAACGAACGAGGCGACATCCTACATAGTGGACAATTGGCAAAGAGGGACATACCCGTTGGAAAAAACACATCTTTAGGTACCATCATACTGTCACTCTCACGGTTCACCGAACCCATAAAACTAACATTAACTGTTGCGGCTGCCCGGGATATACATAACTCATGGGACTTTTGGGTTTATCCAAATAGGGGAACAGAGGAGGAGGATAGCAACAACAAAGATTATAACAAACAAGGAATCTATATCGCAGACACTCTCGATGAAACAGGAAAGAAAGTGCTTTCCCAAGGGGGAAAGGTACTACTAACTGCCGCTGGAAAGATTAAACTGGGGAGCGATGTACGACAGACATATCTTCCAGTCTTCTGGAACACCAGTTGGTTCAAAATGCGGCCACCTCATACCACTGGGGCCTACATTGAGGTAAAGCACCCGCTATTCCAATGGTTCCCAAGTGACTCATGGACGAACTTGAACTGGTGGGAATTGCTAAACAACGCACAAGTAATGAACCTCACGGGACTGCCTAAGGAATACCAATCGCCCATCCAACCTATTGACACATGGCATCTCTCACGCAAACTGGGCATGGTGCTTGAAGCGAATGTAGGCAAAGGGCGTTTGTTCATGACCACGATGGACATCAAGAGTGACCTCAACCATCGGCTCGTGGCTCGGCAGATGCGTCATGCCATCCTCCAATATATACAGAGTGACAAATTCAAGCCCTCCCTGTCACTTTCCATCGATGAAATCGGGGAATTCTTCACTCGTGAAGCTCCGAAGGTCGACATGCACACCAAGGAAAGTCCCGACGAACTAAAGCCTAAATTCAAATAAGTCCCTTCAGTCTCATTAGCGCTTCGAGGTAGTAATAGTCTGCATAGATGATGCTGGCATCTATCTCACTTTTAGCGGGATGGTGCCCAGTACTGTGAAGCAGAAAGGCTACGTTGCGACCGCGACTTTGGTAGCGTTCCGAACTGAGATCGGTGAGCATATTGATGGCAACTTGATGATACCGGTTGCTCTTCTCCCCAACTACGAATTGAGATAGTTCAAGCAAGGCAGAGGCCACAACACAGGCTGCTGAAGCATCTTTCGGTGCACCTTGATGGCCGCGCGGGTCATCCATGTCCCACAGGGGTATCCAATCGTTACTAGTTTCCCGCAGACGCTGCAAGTAGATGTCCGTCACTTTCATAGCCTGCTGCAGGAATATTACATCATGCGTGTGGCGATACATCATCGTGAATCCATAGATGGCCCACGACTGTCCTCGGGCCCACATCGAGGAATCGCTATAGCCCTGGTGCGTCATACCTCGCAGGAAACGACCGGAAAGTGTATCGTAGACGGCTACGTGATACGCCGAATAGTCAGGGCGGAAGTGGTTGCGCAGGGTGGTCGTGGCGTGTATTATGGCCACGTCACGCAGTAGCGGATTACCGCCATGCTCGCTCGCCCAGAGCAACATATCGAGGTTTATCATATTGTCCATGATGGTGTTGTGCCCTCCGTAGTCCTTGACGTGGCGCGGCCAACTCAGAATCGTGCCCACTTTCGGATTGAAGAGGGTGGCCAGTGAATCGCTGGCACGTAGAATAGCACGGCGATATTTCTCGCACCCCGTGGCCTCAAAGCCCTTGCCATAGGAACAATGGATGAGGAAGCCCATGTCGTGGTCCACGATGGGATTGGTTAGGATGTTGGCCAGTCCTTGGGTAAAGCCCTCTGCTGCCTTCTTTACACGTTTGTCGCCCGTAGCCATATAATCCATCCACAGGATGCCTGGCCAGAAGCCTGAGCACCATTCCCAGCCCGAAGCCTTGCGACAGTTCCACCTCCCGTGGGTGTCGGTGGACAAAATGTTGCGCGGCTGCATCGAATAATCGTAGGGCTTCATTTGCTCCAGTGCGCGCAGCACTTGCTGATGGCAGTAGGCCAATTCGTGGTCTACGTCCAAGGCCTGCACGCCGACGATCGGACTGAGGAGACAGACAATAAGGAGTATTTTTTTCATGTGTAAAAGTTGATTACTTCGTTATGCGGAACCAGTCGGCATCCAGCCAACCTCGATTGCCCTGCAAATTAGAACGTTCGCTCACGAGACCTACTTTTGCCCCAATCCATCGGCCTTCCTTCATGCGGAAAGCCTCGCCAGCTTCGCAAAAGCGTCGTCCGTCGAGGCTATAGAAGAATGTACACTCTCCATCCCGGACGCTTACGCGCAAATATATGTCGAGATACAGGGCGGGGCTGTAAGGAATGGTATCGCGGTCGGTCGGTGCCAGTGATTCCAGGGTCGTCACTTCCGCGGGTCGGCCTTCGTCGGCCCCAATGCAGGTGTGGCGCTGGAGCATGAATTTGTCGCCCACACGGCACACCACGAGGGCAGAATAGTCACGCCCCATCACAAGGAGTCCGCCGTACTGTCCTTCGGCCTTCGAGGCCATGCGCACATAGGTCGTAGCGATAAAGTGCTCAGCCGGTGTTTTTTGCAACAGGAGGTTTGAGGCAGACCAGAGGTTGGGAGTTGGAAGTTCTTGGCCTAACCGAGTGGCAAAACCGAGCGGAGCATTGGCATCCGATGCCAGCGGAGAGTCGACAGACAGGTCGGCGGTGTAGAGGCGCATGGTACCTAACGACGTAGGCATACCCCAAAGCGGATTGTAGTTGGCATGCCACTGCCATTGCAGCCCAAGCAGTGGCTCGTCGAACTCATCGCTCTCTTGCGGATTCTCAAGAGTTTGGCCCTGAACGGGCTTGCGATACGTCAGTACTGGCTCGCCACATCCGTCACCATCCTTGTCCGTACCGATGACGGGCCACCCGTTGCGCCACGTCATAGGCTGCAAGTAGACTACCCGACCGTATGGTCCCCGGTCGTTGAAGTGAAGGAACCAGTCCTTGCCCATCTCAGTACGCACCCATGCACCCTGATGGGGGCCGTTGACCGTAGTCTGGCCCTGACTCATCACAATGCGGGCCTCGTAAGGCCCATAGGGTGAGCGGCTGCGCATAGCAAGCTGCCAACCCATCTGCACACCGCCTGCGGGACAGAATATCCAGTACCAACCGTCGTGCTTATAGAACTTTGGGCCCTCGGTCGTGTGGTGTTCTTGCCCGCCATCGAATACCAGTACAGGCGAGCCTAAGACATGAGTGCCATCGGCAGAGAGTTCACGCACCGTTAGCACAGAGTTGAAGCCGCTCCGACTGGCAGCCCAGGCATGGACGAGATAGCATCGGCCGTCGTCGTCCCACAGGGGACAAGGGTCTATCATGCCCCGGCCAGGCTGGACACAAACGGGATCCGACCATTGACCGGCAGGATCATCGGTTTTCACCATCATAATGCCTCGGTCTGGGTCACCCCAATAGATGTAGAATTGCCCGTTGTGGTGGCGGATGCTGGGGGCCCAAACGCCTCGCCCGTGTTGCACCTGGTCGAACACAGCACGCGGTTCTTGCGCTTGCAGGGCATGGCCTATGATGGTCCAGTTCACAAGGTCGCGCGACCGAAGAATGGGCAGCCCGGGGATGCAGTTGAAGGAACTGCCAGTGAGATAGAAAGTGCCGTCTACAGCACACACGTCAGGGTCGCTATAGTCGGCATTCAGCACGGGGTTTCGGTAATTGCCGTTACCCAAGTCGGGACACCAAGCTGCGGAGCGATACTGCGCCAGCAAAGGAATGGGTAGGAAAAGTAATAAAAGAATGAAAAAACGATAGTTCATAAGACACAACTCAATAATAATATGTATGCAGTCCAAATGGATGCTACCTCTTCAGAAGAAGCCATCCATCGGTGTACACCGCAAAGATGCCCGTCACCTTCATCCAACTATACTCCATCGTACATGGCTGCGGGGCCGAAAATATAAAGTCGTCACGCCCCGACTTATGGCGGACATGGATGACAAACGCCGATGAAATGGTCGATTTTGGGCGATAGAAGGTAATAGATGCTATATCCGAGGGATAATCATTGGAAGACGGTTCAAAGACTGCAACAAAAGGATGGTACCAAGCATCTCCCTGCTGCCGAGCCACATAAGTGAGCACAGGCTGCCGTCCCACGTCGTAAGGCATGAAACTGCCCAACCGCTCATATTCCAAATTGGGAGGCGACAATGCCTTGTAGACCTCACGGTCAGGACTGCCCATCATCCACATGTTCATATCGACGGTACGTCCTTCGGGGCAATAGGTGCGGAAACATGCTCGCACATCCCGCTCTGTTGCAGCGGAAAACTTATCATAAATATACGAATAGGCATAAAGGTGGCCGCCCGCGAAGGATAGTTCTTCCGTAGGCTTCAAGGGAAGGATGGTACCATCCGCCTGCGTCAGCGTCATCTCCTGTCCCATATTATGGTAGAAGTAGTCATGAAACTGCGGTTCCCCCTGTGCGGCATTGGTGCGGCTACGGAATATATCTATGTAGTAACCGCCATGGGGCGTGGTCTTTACAATGGCATTCGTACGTAACTGCTGAGCCTGCGTCTCTGGTTCGAGAAATGACACCTGTGAAAACGTGACGGCACCGTTTGAGTCGCCATGATAGCCGCTCGACTCCACCTTAAAAGGATGATGGGACATCATGACGGGGTAACTGGAAATTCCATTGACACAGACCGTGTTATGGGCAGGAAACTGACTATAATATTCCGCATAGTCAAGCCCGCTATAGAGGGTACGTCCAATCCCAGCATCGGGACCTAGGGCGTAGCCACGACCGTAAAGTTCCATGGAAATTCCATTGGCATGTTGATGGTTGCCAAGCGAAGCATTGAGAGAGACGGCAAGGTCGTGCTGGACATCCATACCCGTGCGCTGTATGAGCCACGACACGTTAGGAGCATAGAAAAGGGGCGACACAAATGGCGGCAAGGTATCATGAACCGAAGCCTCAGCGCGATAGAGAACACTATGAGGAAAGAGCGAATCGGCCGGTGCGTCGTGTCGAGTCAAGCGACGCAAATCTGCCATTTCATCGAGGATTTTCTGTTTACCATGACGACGTGCATAGTCGGTCACCTCGTCAAAGGCACGCGTCGGGAGATAATTGGGATGGGTATCGCCGAAACCCGCTATCATACGATTGGGCATAAGATACTGCGGAAGCGCACGAACGGCACGCAAGAGTTGGGGAATGGAGTCGAAGAGGTCGATGCCCGCATCACAATCAAGGCGATTGGCCAAAGTGCAAAAGTCACCGACCACCATCACACTGTAACCGGGCGATTCTCCCCAAATGGCCGTACCCGAGTCAAAGCCATAGTCTGCCAAACGACGAAGTCCCCACTGGCGGAGCGATGAGTGGTTCACAATAGAATTCAGATAATATTGCCGACCATGACCGTCAGCATATGCCGCATTATCAAGCAATGTGAGGGCTATTTGGGCTACGAACTCCGCCTGGATAAGATTCCAGTTGTTATGGGGCACTCCATTCTGAATGATATTGTCAGCCCACTTGCACAAAGCTCTGTCATAGACCTGCTGGGCCGTATCGGCCATCAAAGGGCGCAATATCTGGTATGCCTCGGTGACTTCGCGAATGGCATCTTCGTGGATAACCTCAAAAGTGGTCATCCCGACGAGTGTCTGCTGATGGCCGTGGGCAAGGTCGATGGGAACGTCACGATAAGCCAAGCCACGAAGGAACACATCAAGTACGGGCAACGCAAGTTGGGCATAGCATTCCAGATGTGTCGACTCATAGACCAGTGCCGCATCGCGCGCAATGGAGAGTATTTCACGATTGATGGCGGCAATGTTGCACCCAGTCTTCGAGGGATGGGCCTTTTCCATCTGTCCCGTTGCACGGCTCACGAAGGTCACAGAGCCTTCTGCATCGTCGTCGTAGGGAACAACTTGCGCCAACGATGGACGATTGTATTGCGAAGCCGTACTACGCGCACCGTTCAGTTTTACCGTAGGATAGGGAGCACGCCCACCTCCCGGGTGGTCAAACTGCTCTCCGCGGATATAGACTTTGGTGGCATGGGTCGTCCAGTACATCTGCAAGCGGCTGACGAGCCACATGGAATCCCTATCGACCAGTTTCAGGTAGGTGTCTACCCTCTGACGCTGGCGGCTAATCGACTGTCTCGTCTGTGCCCATGCATACATGCAGGGGACAAGGAACAGTAGGAAGAGGGCTGTCCGTATTCTCACATGCCTATGTTTTTAATCTTTTTTCTTATGCTATGCGCTGACGAATACCCATACGAGCCTCAACGACATTCACCACATAGTCGCCCAGTTTCTCACACTCGTTGATGAGGTCCATGTAGATGGTGCCCACGGCATAGGTATACTCGTGGTTGTTGATGTCCACGATATTCTGCGCCTTTAGTTGGTTGCGGTAATTGTTGATTTCACTCTCCAGATTGCGCGTTCGGTTGACATCGTAGGCCTCCTTGCGGCCACCCATGAGTTGGTTCATCTGCGTCAGGGCCTGGTCAGTGAGCTCCATCATTTGGTGGATGTGGTCATACTGCGATTCTGTGAAGTGGTCTTGCTTACCCTGATACTTACGGCTGATGGTGCGAGCCATGTTGTAGCAGGCATCGCCAATGGATTCCACCTCCGATATCTCCCTAAGCATCGCACGAATCTTAGCCTTCGTCTCGTCAGAAAGATGGGCATCCGAAACGTGATCAAGGTAATTGGCAATCTCTATCTCCATGTTGTCGCTGATGGCCTCGTACTTCTCAATGCGAGTAAATAGTTTGGCAAACTCGCCTTCCTGCTGTCGGTTCTTCTGGTTTGCAGACGCCGAAAGGTTAAGCAGTTCACGCACCATGCCGAACATGCGCTGGATGCGCTCGCAGAAACTGACGATTTCCTTCTGAGCCTCCAATACAGAAAGTTCGGGGGTCTTCATGATACCAGAAGTGATGAAGTGGAGCTTGAAGTCCTCTTCCTCGTCCACATTCTTCGGTTTGATGACCCAGCAAACGAATCTCGCAATCTGCGGCACAAACCAGATGAGCAACAGTGTGTTCGATATGTTAAAGGCGGAATGGAACGTGGCAAGCACCATTGAGGCCTTGATGGCAAATCCTGGAGTCGAAGCGGACATCTCAGGGTCGAAGCCTACGAAATGGCAGACGGCACTATAGAACCATGGCAATACGGCCGTAACCCACATGACACCCAACGTATTGATACTCATGTGGGCAAAGGCGGCGCGACGGGCCTGTACGTTAGCCGACAGAGCCACGATGTTTGACGTGATAGTTGTCCCGATGTTCTCACCCAAGACGAGCATGATACCTTGGTCGATATGCAACACGCCCGTCGAGCAAAGCATCATGGTAATAGCCATGATAGCTGCAGATGATTGGACGCATAGCGTCAGGATGGTACCCATGAGGAGGAACAGAAGTTTATTCCAGAAGTTTGGTTCGTTGAATTGTTGGAAAAAGTCGCTGATAATGACGCTCGTGGAGGGATCTTCCACCAGTGAGGAACCAGTCTCCTTCAGCGTGCCCAAACCCAAGAATAGGAAGGCCACACCGAACAGAAAATCGCCGATGATGCGCTTGCTTTTCATATAGATTAGGATGATGCCCAAGACGAAAGCGAGATAGACAAAATCCGTAATATTGAATCCCATGCCAAGCGACATAATCCAAGCCGTCAACGTCGTACCGATATGAGCACCCATGATGACCGAAATAGCCTGTATTAGCGTGAGCAGACCTGCATTGACGAACGAAACCGTCATCAATGTCGTGGCCGTCGACGACTGAACGGCAGCGGTTACGAATATACCCGTCAGGGCACCCGTAAAGCGGTTGGTGGTCATAGCTCCCAGCACGTGACGCAACTGCGGACCTGCCATCTTCTGCAGGGCCTCGCTCATCGACTTCATACCGAACATCAAGAGTGCCAGCGAACCCAGCAGCTTGAAAAGAATCATCATGGACATAATGTATGTGTTAAATAATTTTCGCGCTGCGAAGATAAGGAAAAGAAACGAAGATAGCAAGATTTCTGACATTTTTATCCTTATAACGCTACGAAATAGCTACGAAAAGGCCATCTCGCGCCATACTATTGCATCGCACAGAGCAGTACGTCGTAACATCTGGAACGACGTATTGCCAAGGCATGAGCAAAATAGTGAACCATTGCCAAATCATTACTGCCCCATCGGCGAATCGACACTGCCGGCGAAGAAGTGCGTCGTTGCCTCAGAAGTCGTTGTCTCAGAAGCAGCACGTCCCTATTATTTTCCCCAATTGTTTGGCCGATTGCGTTTTTCTTCGTACCTTTGCGCGTTCCTATCTAATAGGTAACAATCAAGGCCAATACTGCATGACAAAAAGGCCACCACTTACCGAAAAACATTTAATCATTTGAGGTTTAACATTTTGCAAGAGCCTCAAAGCACCAAGATTATGAGTATATTCAAAGACAAAACCCTTATGATTACGGGAGGAACGGGGTCGTTTGGCAATGCTGTGCTGAACCGTTTCCTTCGCACCGACATCGGTGAAATTCGTATCTTCTCCCGGGACGAGAAGAAGCAGGACGACATGCGACATGAATATCAGGCAAAATACCCCGACGTGGCACACAAAATCAAGTTCTACATCGGCGATGTCCGCTCATTAGAAAGCGTCCGCGCTGCCATGCCTGGCACTGACTACATCTTCCATGCCGCCGCGCTGAAGCAGGTTCCCTCCTGCGAGTTCTTCCCCATGGAGGCCGTGCGTACCAACGTCATCGGCACCGACAACGTACTTACTGCCGCCATCGAGCAAGGGGTGAAGTCGGTCATCTGTCTCTCCACCGATAAAGCGGCCTACCCCGTCAACGCGATGGGCATCACCAAGGCCATCGAGGAAAAGGTGGCCGTGGCCAAGGCTCGCCAGTGCGACCCGACTAAAACGAAAATCTGTTGCACTCGCTACGGCAACGTCATGTGCTCTCGTGGCAGCGTCATCCCCCTCTGGATTGACCAAATCCGACAGGGACTTCCCATCACACTGACGGAACCTTCCATGACCCGCTTCATCATGAGCCTTGACGAGGCCGTCGACCTCGTTCTCTTTGCCTTCGAACATGGCCAGTCAGGCGACATCCTCGTACAAAAAGCCCCTGCCTGCACCATCCAGACTCAGGCCGAGGCCGTATGCGAATTGTTCGGTGGCAAAAAAGAAGACATCAAGGTCATCGGCATCCGTCATGGTGAAAAAATGTACGAAACCCTGCTGACCAAGGAAGAGTGTGCCAAGGCTGTCGACATGGGCGACTTTTACCGTGTGCCCGCCGACAACCGAGACCTCAACTACGACCAATACTTCACCCAGGGCGACGTAAAGCGCGTCACCATCGAAGAATTCAATTCCAACAACACCAAACGCCTCAACCTTGAGGAGACCAAGGCCAAAATCGCAGGTCTCCAATACATCAAGGACGAACTGGCCCGATAGTTCCTCAGTCCCGCATGGCGCGACACCATCGGGCCCCAACCCATAAAAGCATGAAACATTTCCAGAACAACGGCCGTCTGAAACTCCTCATCATCGTAGGTACACGACCTGAAATCATACGTCTGGCCGCCGTCATCAATAAGTGCCGCCAGTACTTCGACACCCTTTTGGCACACACTGGCCAGAACTACGACTACAACCTCAACGGAGTTTTCTTCAAGGACCTGAAACTCGCCGCTCCCGATATTTACATGGAAGCCGTAGGCGACGACCTCGGCTCCACCATGGGCAACATCATCGACAAGTCCTATAAGGTCATGGTCGAGACCCGCCCCGATGCCGTACTTGTACTGGGCGATACCAACTCCTGCCTCAGCGTCATCGGTGCCAAGCGTCTCCACATTCCCATCTTCCACATGGAAGCCGGGAACCGCTGTAAAGACGAATGCTTGCCCGAGGAGACGAACCGCCGCATCGTGGACATCATCAGCGATGTCAATATGGCATACTCTGAACACGCCCGTCGCTATTTGGCCGATTGTGGGCTGCCCAAGGAGCGCACTTACGTCACCGGTTCTCCCATGGCCGAAGTGCTGCATCAGAATCTCGCCGAAATCGAAGCCAGCGACATTCATAAGCGTCTCGGACTGGAGAAAGGCCGTTATATCCTTTTGTCCGCCCATCGCGAGGAGAACATCGACACGGAGAAAAACTTCCTCTCCCTCTTCAACGCCATCAATCGCATGGCCGGAAAGTACGACATGCCCATCCTCTACAGTTGCCACCCACGTTCGCGTAAACGTATCGAACAGAGCGGGTTCCAACTCGACCCACGTGTCATACAGCACGAGCCCCTTGGTTTCCACGACTACAATTGCCTCCAGATGAACGCTTTTGCCGTGGTCAGTGACAGCGGCACATTGCCCGAAGAATCCTCTTTCTTCACCTCCGTCGGACACCCCTTCCCAGCCATCTGCATCCGCACCTCAACGGAGCGTCCCGAAGCCCTCGACAAGGCCTGCTTCATCCTGGCTGGCATTGACGAGCATTCACTGCTCCAAGCAGTCGACACTGCCGTGGAGATGAACCGCGACGGGCAATACGGCCTTCCCGTGCCCGACTACATTGAGGAGAATGTCAGTACAAAAGTGGTCAAGATTATTCAGTCTTACACAGGTGTAGTAAACAAAATGGTATGGCGAAAATATTAGTCACCGGCGCACGCGGTTTCGTAGGCCGCAACCTCTGCGCCCAATTACGCAACATCCGTGACCAAAAGGCACGTTGGTACGAGGGAGTCCAAATCGATGACATCTTCGAGTACGACATTGACTCCACTCCCGAAGACCTCGACCGCTATTGCAGCGAAGCCGACTTTGTTTTCAATCTTGCCGGCGTTCAGCGTCCCAAAGACCAGGCAGAGTTCATGGCTGGTAATTTTGGTTTTGCCAGCACCTTGTTGCAAACACTGAAGCACCACGGGAACGCCTGTCCCGTCATGCTCTCTTCTTCGCAACAAGCCTCCTTGGCAGGTCGTTTCGGGGACAACGAATACGGTCGCAGCAAGTTGGCCGGTGAGAATCTGTTCATCCAGTATGGCCAAGAAACGGGCGCCCGTGTGCTTGTCTATCGTTTCCCAAACCTTTTTGGCAAATGGGGGCGCCCCAATTACAACTCGGCAGTTGCCACGTTCTGCTATAACATAGGTCGTGATCTACCCATTCATGTCAACGACCCCGCAACCAAAATGGAGTTGCTCTACATTGACGACCTCGTCGACGAACTGATAGGAGCCATTGCAGGACATGAGCACCGCTGTACCTTCAACGGTCTCTCCGTTCTCCCCCATGATACGGCATCGTCGCAGCCGGCCCCTCCCTATTGCTACTGCCCCGTCACTCACCATACGACCCTTGGCCAAATCGTTGATTTGCTGCATGAGTTCCACGACCAGCCAGAGTCGCTACTCATGCCCGAACAACCCCAAGGCAGTTTCGACAAGAAACTCTATGCAACTTATCTTAGTTATCTACCTAAAGAGAAAGCCAGTTTCCCTCTGAAAATGAACATCGACCCACGTGGCAGTTTCACCGAACTTGTGAAGACACCCACATTCGGTCAAGTCAGCATCAACATCTCCAAGCCGGGCATCACCAAGGGACAACACTGGCACAACACCAAGTGGGAGCAGTTCATCGTTGTCCATGGGCACGGCCTCATCCAACTGCGGAAAATCGGGACAGACGAAATCATGGAGTTTGAAGTGAGCGGAGAAAAGATTGAGGCCGTACACATGTTGCCCGGCTACACCCACAACATCATCAACCTCTCCGAAACCGAGGATCTCGTCACCGTCATGTACGCTAATGAACTCCTTGACCCGGATCGTCCCGACACGTATGGCGAAGAAGTCTAACACGCAACCATAAACATGCTACCCCAAAACATAAATCTACAAGGTAAAACCATCCTCATCACAGGTGCTGCAGGTTTCATCGGCAGCAACTTGGTCATGGAATTAATGCGTCGGTTCGGCCACAACCGAATTGTCGGCATTGATAGCATGAACAACTACTATGACGTGCAACTCAAGAAAGAAAGGTTGAAAACCATCGAGGCGAATGACACAAAAGGACAGTTCACTTTCATCCGTGGTTCTATTGCAGACAAGTCTCTCATTGCCGATACGTTCTCCAAGTATCTCCCCGACATTGTGGTCAACTTGGCAGCTCAGGCAGGTGTCCGTTACAGTATCACAAACCCCGATGCCTACATCGAGTCAAACCTCATTGGTTTCTACAATATACTGGAAGCCTGCCGTCACTCTTACGACAATGACCAGCAGGGAGTTCTCCATCTGGTATATGCCAGTTCAAGTTCCGTCTATGGTACAAACAAAAAAGTTCCCTATTCTACGGACGACAAAGTGGACAACCCTGTCAGCCTGTACGCCGCTACTAAGAAGTCGAATGAACTTCTGGCACACGCCTACTCCAAACTCTATAACATACCGTCTACGGGTTTGCGTTTCTTCACTGTATATGGCCCTGCAGGCCGTCCTGACATGGCCTATTTCGGTTTCACAGATAAACTTGCCAAGGGCGAAACCATACAGATATTCAATTACGGAGATTGCAGACGCGACTTCACCTATATTGACGACATAGTAGAGGGTATCACGCGTGTCATGCAACATGCCCCAGAGCGAATTGAAGGTTCTGACGGACTGCCCATCCCTCCATATGCTGTCTATAACATTGGCAATAGCCAACCAGAGAACCTGCTTGATTTCGTTTCAATTCTTCAGGAAGAACTTGTCCGCGCTGGCATACTCCCTGCCGATTATGATTTCGACTCTCATAAGCGTCTCGTACCCATGCAACCTGGCGACGTACCCGTCACCTATGCCGATACCTCGGCTTTGGAACACGATTTCGGTTTCCATCCCTCCACTCCATTACGCGAAGGGCTTCGTCGCTTTGCCCAGTGGTATGCCACATACAAGCACTATGGCTATAAGTCCTAATCCCACAGGTATGACCTACGTTTATGCCCCCCAAGTCAAGACAGCCTATGGACGTACCGACATGGACGTACCCATGCCAGATACTACCTACGCCTTCAAACTCAAAATCAACGGTACTGCGCAAGAGGATCTCTATCAAATCGACTCACGCGACTATGTACTCCCCTCTGCCAGCTTGACGAGCAGAACCATCTTGAAGGTTGAGTAATACGTTTCAGCACTGAGAGTCAAAGCATCGAAGAATGGGTTATCGGATAAATTTTACCTAACAATACTCTCTTTCATTCATGGAACCAACATTTAAGATTGTAATTATAAATCACTCCTTTCAGGTCAACTACTTTTCACGTCGCTGGAAGATTTTTGCCGAAAAGCATCCCAACGTAGATGTGACGCTTTTCGCCCACGACAAGCATGAGTGGTATGGAGCAAAAAGCAACACATTCGGCCAAGCCTATACGCTTCGTGCCAAGGAAGCGGACGATGGGAACTTCCACATTCGCAGTATACGCATAAGAAACAACAAACTTTGGGGGTGGACATCACCTGACCTTAAGCCACTCTTTCTTGAGATTAAACCCGATGTTATATACAATATCGGCGACCACAACATGGCATCTATTCGCCAAATGCTTACACTGCGTAACAAATATCTGCCACAGACGAAATTCATTTCGTTCAGCATGCGCGGTCCTCAGCAAAATATACGAATCAAGAAGAGCAAGTGTAGCCCTGTGCGTTGGGTTGCACGCCGTCTTCTTTACCTCTATCAGCGCAGAAATATGCCATTTGTCAATCGCCACGTCGACGCTTTCTTCTGCCACTATCCCAAAGCAGTGGAATGCTTTCGCCTAGAGGGCTATAACGGTCCCATCTACATGCAGACTCAGGTAGGGGTAAACGAGGAATGGTTCCACGAAGACCTCGAAGCCCGCAAGGAAATACGAGACAAATATGGAATTGCCGATACGACATACGTTTTCGGTAGTGCCACACGCTTCACGACAGATAAAGGTGTAGACATCATACTAAAAGCCCTGCCCAAGGAGGGTGATTGGAAATATCTAATGATGGGAGCGGGGAGTAATGAACAATGTGAACGCCTTAGAAATCTCATCCGTGAAAGAGGGCTACAGAATAAGGTAATAGAAACGGGGTTTATCGATTGGTATGATATGACAAAATACTGGAATGCAGTGGATTGTGCAATCCATGTGCCATTGACTACGGATCATTGGGAAGAAACATTCTCTTTGGCTGCCATACAGCCCCAGATTACCCGCAAACCAGTCATCGGTGATACATCAGGTTCCGTACCTTACCAAATAGGATTTTCCGAAATGATTGTGCCAGAGGGTGACGTAGAGGCACTACACGAAAAAATGCTGTGGGTGCTCAACCACAAAGAAGAAGCCAAAGTTATAGGAGAAAGGATGTACCAACGCACCCACAACAGCTTCGAGATACAACATCTTAACGATTTGTTTTACGATACACTTGTAGAAGACGTTCTTCCTGGGAAGTTCGACAAACGGAAGACAGATATGACAAAATACGAAACGGCATAATAAGCAAGAAAAGAAACGTCCTTAATGAGCAAGAGAACCTACAAACTATCAAACTACATAACACCTATATTTGAGACTCCATCTGAGAGTTCCGAATGGTTTGGCTATTACAACTACGATGTACTCAATCAAAATCAATCCTTACTGTTATGCAACCGGGCACCTTACGACGGAAAGGCTCCCGTAAAAGGTGCAAAAATAGAATTAGGCTCATACGACATTCACAACGGACAATGGCATCATATTGGTGAATCCGATTCATGGAACTGGCAACAAGGTTCCATGCTGCAATGGGTTCCCAACAGGAACAATCAGGTTATCTACAATTGTTCAAAAAACGGACGAATCATATCTTGTATACATAATTTGACTACAAATATAAACAAAGAACTTGATTTTCCTATATACGGAATAACACCCGACGGGAAAAAATCTATATCCATTGACCTTGAACGCTCATACTGGTGTCGTGCTTATCATTATCAATCAGTAGCCAACCCTGAGCGTGAAGGACGCGTGTACGAGGATGACGGAATTTTCGAGATAGACCTTGAAAAGAACACTCGTAAGAAAATCATAAGCATACAAGAAATTATTGCCACAGACAAACGTTCCTATTTTGCCCAATGTAAACATTGGGTGGAGCATGTCATGATTAGTCCTTCTGGAAAGAAAATCTGTTTTTTACATCGTTTCTCTCCTGAGGGGAATGTTTTGAACTACAAGACACGCCCTTTTATTGCAGACATAAACGGAAGCAATCTCCAAGTCATCCCGGACTGGGACTCTTACTCCTGGTCGCATTGGGGGTGGAAATCTGATGATGAATTTGTAATTTATGCAATCAAGACATCCATATCTGATGAGGACTTTTTGAGGCCGGCTCAACTATCATCGAATAAAAATATATCGCATTCTGCAAAGCAAAAGGCCATCCAATTGATAAGGTCATATATACCACAATCTTTTATTGATAAAATGAGAAGCCAGGTTAAATCCTATCGATTCTATGAATGTAAAGAAGGCCATATAGCCTTGAAAGAAAATTGCGCCATGCCAATTTTCGGGATTGACGGACATCCGTCATTCACAGCAGATGGGAGATACATGATAACCGACTCTTATCCAGACAACAAGGGATTCCAACGGTTAATCATCTATGATACAATCACCCAAAAAGGCATCATCGTAGGCAAGTTTTTTGCAACATATTGGAACAACCCTGCCAGTTGCGACCTGCACCCGAAGCTTTGCCGTAATAACGACTTTCTCGCTGTTGACACGGCTTATGACAAAAAACACCATACGATGGTATTCCTAATTGACTGGGAGCAGATTAAAAGAAAAATCAGCCTATGAACGAGAATAAACGAATCGCTTTCAATAGCATTATTATATACATCAGGCTCTGTGTTGTATCTTTCATCACGGTAATATTATCCCGTGTCGTATTGGATGCATTGGGAGCCTCAGACTTTGGGCTGTATAGTGTAGTCGGGGGGATTGTGCTCCTTCTCAACGTACTCAATTCCTCCATGGCTTCTACCACTTATCGTTATCTTGCTTACGAATTGGGCAAAGGAAAAAAAGGAAACACAAATAAAATATTCAATGTAAGTTTCATTATACACGCATGTTTTGCCGCATCTATCATCCTCATTGGAACTCCAATAGGCGACTATTACATTGCCCACTACCTGAATGTTCCCGACGGCAGCCGTGCTGATGCCAGTTTCGTATTCCACCTGTCCATCCTTGCTGCAGCAATTAATACCATGTTAGTTCCTTTCCAAGGGCTATTAGTCGCCTACGAGAAGTTCTATGCCAATGCAATTATTGATATCGTCACGAATTTGTTGAAACTGGCTGTTATTATACTTTTCATTTATTCTGGCACCAATCGCCTGCGTCTTTATAGTTTAATTATGTTAGGCTATACATTCATATCCTCCATTGCCTATGTCGGATATTGTCGCTGGAAACATAAGGATGTGGTACATTGCCGTTTCTATAATGAGAAGCCTTTATATAAAGAAATGTTGTCATTTTCTGGGTGGACCCTTTTCGGAGCCGTGGCTAACGTTGGAAAAACACAAGGAAGTGCTGTTGTCATAAACCTTTTCTTCGGAACCTTGGTGAACGCAGCCTACGCCGTAGCACATCAGGTGGAAATGTTCATTCTGATGTTTGCCCGTTCACTATGTGCTGCTGCAGTTCCTCAAACGACGAAGAGCTACAGTGCGGGCAATCAAGAGCGATCCATCCAACTTACAAGTTACGTGTCAAAGTACACTTACATATTGATGGCATTAATTTCTTTCCCCGTCATCATTGAAATGGACTTTCTTCTGGGAATTTGGCTGAAAGAGGTTCCTGAAGGGGCTTCCACGTTCTGCAAATTGGCAGTTCTTTGCAACCTGTTGGGCTGCCTGGGCGAAGGTATTCCCAATCTTGTAAACGCGAGTGGGCATATCAAAGCATATCAGATTGTGGTACAAGGAGTTCTGCTTGCAGGTTTACCTGTATCATTCCTATGCTATTGGTTGGGAGCATCAAAATATGCAATCGCAATCGTCTATTGCATAATTAATTTTTTCAATAGTTTTGTCAAGCTCTATATGCTGCATCGGGTTGTACGCTTTGATATCATGACTTTCATACAAATATCACATCTCCGAGTACTTATGATGACAATTCCCCTCAGTTTATTTTACTATCTTTACATTCGATACGCCCACCCAACGACAACTATAGGCAGTATTATCGGAATTACACTTTCCGTGCTGTTTTTCATTGTTGTCGTATTTGGTTTGGGACTCAATCAGTCAGAACGGACAAAAGTTACTCATTTTATTGTTTCTAAAGTACATCATTAAATGACACTTGCACTTCTCTCTTTCTTCATACTAATTTACATTTTTTTCCATTCATTGGGAGATACGGCTAACTACAGACGCCCTTTCATAGTTATCTCTACCATTGTTATGATTCTCATTTCAGGGCTGCGCCATCAATATGTCGGCAATGACACCTACGTCACAATGGAAAAATTTGAGTCAAATTCATATACAGAATGGAAATACATTATTCGTGACTTCTGGAGCATGTACACCGAACCGAGTAAAGAGTACGGAAAAGATCCAGGCGAATTGGTTTTTGACAAAATCATATCCATGTTCACAACGGATTCACGCACATTTCTTTTTATTGTAGCTGCCATCACACTTGTCTCGTTGGCCTCATTTGTCTACCGCCGCGCCAATACACTCCACTCTGTACTATTTTCATACATGTTTTTTGTTTCCTTATTATATAGTTTTATTCCAAACAGTGCTGTTCGCCAAACGATAGCAATAGCCATTTTGTTTTATGCTTACCGCTTTTTACAGCAGAAGAAGTATTTATGGTTTATATTATTTCTGTTCTTTGCCTCAACTTTCCACAAAAGTGCTCTTGTAGTAGGAATTATGCTACCTTTGCTATATGTAAAACAAGTGCGCTATGTATACTATGGCTGCATTCCATTCTTTTTCTTCATGCTTTTCTTTTACAACGAAGTAGCTGTATTTTTAGGTGCGGCAAATGATGTATACGAAGGGTATTTAGCCATCAACTATTATACTAGTACTGGGCAGTCCCGTCCTTTCATGGTCATCATCATGGTCGCAGGTTTATACTTATATAATATGATAATTTTGGAACGAGATAGGAACTGGGAAGAAAACAAGATATACTACATCGGTACAGGACTAACATTAGTTTTCACCCCACTCGTCCTATTCGACCCTTCAGCATTACGCATCATGGCCTATTTCGGTATGTTTGTCCCCATCATATCAGGGAATCTTTGTACAAATACAGCCATTACACGAAATGGCTTTATAGCTATCGCCATCATATTCTACATGAGAGCAGCAAGGCAGCCTGATGACGGTTACCGTTTCCTCTGGCAAGAAAAGGCTCCCCCACAGCGTACAACAGCATTCAACGCTCTAAAGAAAGATTCATATAAAAGTCTCATTCTCGTTCCGATACAGCCTATTACGGGCTGACCTGCCAATTATGAAAATTATACATATCAACGTTACCTGCGGAAGTGGAAGTACGGGACTTATGGTCGTGGAGATTTCTAATCTCTTACAGAAAAGTGGACACGAATCATATATCGCATACGGACAATACCATAGTGAATATCCCGGTTCTTATCAAATAGGTAACATTGTAGACCACAAACTCCATAGCCTCATCAATACACGCATTTGGGGCGAGGAAGGAACTGGCAGTATCTTGGCTACATGCCGCCTGATAAAATGGATGGAAGGGATTCAACCTGATATTATTCACATTCATAACCTCCACCATCATTTCCTCAACTATCAGTTATTTTTCCGGTATTTGATAAAGAAGAATCTCCCTGTCGTGTGGATGTTTCCAGATTGTTGGCCATTCACGGGAGGTTGCACCCACTTTACAGAAAATGATTGCCAACGATGGAAAACGGAATGTAACGATTGCCCACATCTGCATAGCTCAGGACCAGTAACGTGGTTTTTTAACAAGAGGAAAAAGATTTTCCTACAGAAAAAGCAATTATTCCAGTCATTGACTCATCTTGACATTGTCACTATCTCCAATTGGCTGAAAGGTGTCGTAATGCAGTCTATTGCGAATCAGCATCCCATACACATGATATACTGCTGGATTGACCGTGACAAATTCCATGAGAGAAAAGACGATAGCATATACGAACGATACGGACTGGACCGCAATAAGAAGATGCTAATCAGTGTCAGTGCACAATGGAATGACAGAGCTACACGTCTGAACGATGCTATCCGCCTGGCTCACATTCTCCCCAACGATTACCAGCTGGTCCTTGTAGGGAAAATGGCATCCAAACGTTCACTACCGTCCAACATCATTCACCTTGGTTACGTAAATGGGACTGAAGAAATGTCAAAACTTTACTCTGCGGCATTGGCTTACGTAAACTTCTCCGTGGAGGACACTTTCAGCAACGTCACAGGTGAAACTCAGGCCTGTGGCACTCCCATTGTAGTTTTTAATGCTACGGCTCTCCCTGAGGTGGCTGCGATAAAGGAGTTCATTGTGCCTCCCCACGACATTGAAGCCATGTTAGAAAAGGTGAAAGAGATTGCCCGAAATGGGCGTCAACATTATAGTAAAAGATGCGTCGAACACGTTAAAGCCAATTTTGACTATGAAACAAATGTTGGCAAGTATTTAGAATTGTACAAAGAGGCCATAACGCGCAAAAACACTTATACCTAAGACAAAACGCCCAATGAAAGTTGTACAAATAAATGTTACCTGTGGTAATGGAAGCACAGGAGTTATCGCAACAGAGATTGCCGACCTTTTAAAGCACAATGGACATGAGTCCTATATAGCATACGGACAAGGCGAATCCGACTATCCCAATACCTTCAAAATCAGTTCTACGTGGGAAAGAAAGCTTCACGCATTGATTAACACTCGTATTTGGGGAGAAGAAGGTACTGGTAGCATCTGCGCTACACACAAGTTATTAAAATGGATAGACGGCATACACCCCGATATCGTCCACATACACACATTGCATACCAATTTCCTCAATTATAGCATTTTTTTTAGGTATCTACAAGAAAAGAAAATCCGTGTTGTGTGGTCATTCTTTGACTGTTGGCCCTTCACTGGACGTTGTACCCATTTTGCAGAGTCAGGCTGTAGGCGATGGGAGAGCGAATGCCACGATTGTCCACAGCTGAAAACATCGGGAAATCGCTCTTGGTTCTTTGACAAGTCGCAAAAACTATTCTTGAAGAAAAAGCAATGGTTCCAGTCTCTGCAAAACCTCGATATCATTGTATGTTCCAATTGGCTTAAGAGAGAAGTCGAGAAATCCATATGTCAAGGGCACCCTATCCACATGATTTACAACTGGATTGACATGAAGAAGTTCAAGGAAATCCATGATCCGGCTGTGTATGAGCGCTATGGGCTGAACTGCGAAAAACAAATTATAGTCAGTGTCAGTGCTCTTTGGGACGACCGATCTACCCGTCTAGCGGATGCAATCCGTTTAGCAAAGCTTCTTCCACAAGAATATCAGTTCGTTATCATAGGAGAAAAGACATCTAAGCGCCAACTTCCTCCCAACATGATTCACATCGACTATGTAGCAGGTACAGAAGAACTCTCAAAACTCTATTCATGCGCATTAGCATACGTTAACTTTTCGGTGGAAGACACATTCGGGAAAGTGATGGCAGAAGCACAATTATGTGGAACTCCTGCCATCGTATTTGATGCCACTGCATGTCCAGAAGTTGTGGGAGATGCAGGCTTCGTCGTTCCTCCACACAATGTACAGGATATGTTGGGATGCATTCACGAGATTCGGAAAAATGGAAGAGACTATTACAGCCAACGGTGCATTAGCCGTGTAAAAGAAAACTTTGACTATCACCAGAATGTAAGCAAATACCTTGAAGTTTACAAACAAATACTTGGAAGGGAACAACAAAATTGCAAAGACTAAGCAAATGGACAAAGGAGTTTTTATAATCTCACTCGACTTCGAAATGATGTGGGGAGTAAAAGACATCACCACTCCTTCTCTATATGGAGAAAGCCACATCAAAAATGTTTACCAAGTCATTCCAGCTCTTCTTTCCCTTTTCGAAAGATACGACGTGAAGGCAACTTTCGCTACAGTCGGTCTGATTATGCTTGAAGGAAAGGAGGAGGCTGTCAAGAATGTTCCACCTCTCATTCCCACATACAAGAATGAAAAACTGTCCCCGTATGCAGAAAACTACATCGAAAAGATAGAAGATAAAAACAACGACTTATATTTTGCACCTTCATTAGTGGAGCGACTCAAGGCTTGCAAGAATGTAGAGATTGGCACCCACACGTTCTGCCACTACAATTGTTATGCTGAAGGTCAGACCATCGGACAGTTTGAAGAAGACATCAAAAAAGCCATTCAGGTGGCATTTTCCAAAGAAATTGAAATCAAAAGCATCGTATTCCCACGCAATCAGGTGACAGACGAATATCTAAAGATTTGTACAAAGCATGGGATAAAGGCATACCGAGGCAACCCATCCTCCTTTTTTTCACGCACCTACAGTCCATTGGCTCGCTTCAAAAACAGGTTTCTGCGTCTGATGGATACTTATCTTAACATCGGAGACAGGACTTCCTATTCTCTTGACGAAGCCATTTCCTTCGGAATGCCTTTCAACATCAAGGCAAGCCGTTTCTTTCGTCCATACAACAAGAGATTGTCATTTCTTGAGCCACTTCGTCTCCGTCGGATAAGGCAGGAAATTATTTATGCAGCTCGCCATCATGAGGCATACCATCTTTGGTGGCATCCTCACAACTTCGGTGCAAACACGGAAAAGAACCTGAAGAATTTGGAAGAGGTGCTCAAGTGCTACAAAGAATGTCACGAAAGATATGGTATGAGCAGCTATACAATGGGGGAACTGAGTAAAATCATCAACACATCTCATGGAACAGAAGCCTAAAGTTCTCATTGTTACACGAGGTACCTGGGACGAGCAAAAAGGAACATCAAGCACCCTTTCCAATCTATTTGCTGATTATGGGGCTGATAGATTAGCGGCTATATATGTTGAGTCCCGTCTGCCCAACACAAAGTGCTGCTACCGATTCTTCCAAATCCCAGAAATCGCCATGGTCAAGAAAATCTTCCACTGGGGAACAACGGTCGGGAAAAAGATTGACAGCAGAGGGCATATAGAAGCAAATCGAAATAACGTCCGAGATGAAGAAAGAACCCTCAACTATGTTCGAGGGCATCGTTCCGTCTTTTTTAGCTGGCTAAGAGAGTTCCTTTGGCTATTGGGATTCTGGAAGACAAAAGAATTACGTAATTTCATCCGTGATTTCCAGCCTGATGTTGTGTGGTTGGACGGATCCACGAATGTGTTTTTGGACAGACTTTACCTCTACGTGCTCAATCAAGCTAAGAAACCAGGTCTTATCTACCTCATGGATGACAACTACACCTACCAGTCAATGATTGGCCATCGATGGTTCTACCACACCCTTCACAGACTTTCCATGAGAAAAGTAGTAAAGCGCTGTACTGGAGTACTGACCATCAGCGGAAAGATGAAGAGAGAATTTGACAGCATATTTCATGTAGATAGTACTCTCATCACAAAAGGCATTGATTTCAGCCACGTCACATACAAGGAGTCTGCCACACATGCCCCCATCCGCCTGCTTTATATGGGGCAAATTATTTATGGCCGTGACCATACGCTAGCCATGGTGATTCGCGCCTTAAACAAAGTCAATAAGGAGAAAAGCCTCATTGTGCTGACCGTGTACACGAAGAACGTTATCCCCAACTACTTAAATTCACTAGCACAAGAATGTCCCTATGTTGAGTTTCACGATGCAGTTCCCTATAATGAGGTACCTGAAATCATCAAAGGAAATGACATACTGCTATTTATGGAATCACTTAACAACAAATACAACCGTGATGCCCGTCTTTCTTTCTCCACAAAAATTACGGACTATTTGGCCAGTGGGAAATGTATACTGGCTATAGGTCCCGAAGATTGCGCCCCAATGGAATATTTCCGTGACGAAGATTGTGCCATTGTGGCCCACGACCAAGATGAGTTAGAAACGGGACTTAAAATGCTGACAAACAACAAGACCGTTCTCGACTACTCAAAAAAAGCCTTTAATACAGGCTTACGCAACCACGATATCAAGACCATGAAAGAACGGCTCTATAAGGCATTAATCCTATTAGCAAACAAAGAGTAAGAATGCAAATTATGAACATAAAGATCACTTGTCATCACTCAAAAGAGGAATTCCTTGAAAGCCTCAAGTCATTCGACATATCCAGCAACCCCTATGGAAGTTATGCCTATTTGTCAGTCTTCCTAAAACACCACCCTAAAGGGAACTTCTACTTTTTCAACATCTACGAGGAAGAGCGTTTATTGGCCATTGTGCCATTTGAATGTTCTTTGGATAGTAGTCTGCTCAACGTAAAGTATTTTCGTTTTGTCGGATACATGCAGGCGACCAACTATGAGCAGTACATTTGCCGGGATGAAGATATGGAGAAAGTGCATAACATTTTCGTCAATTACCTCTCAGAGCAGAAATACAAAGTCCTCATCAATTATTACGACATTAACACATCTTCCCCACTATATCCCGTACTCAAGGAGTCACCTCTGAGAAAGTCTGCCAATCAACTTTACACATGTCCATGCCTCCGATTCACAGACAACTTTGATGATTTTTTCAAAACGGTCTTTCCCACATCGAAGAAACGGGCAGAACTGAAAAAGTTCCAAAAGAAGCTGTCAGAGATTGGAAACTTCAGGATTCTAAACATCAACGACAAGGCATCCTACGAGCAGAACAAAAAATATATTGATCAAATATACCGCGTACATGGCGAACGCTTTGCACGCGTCTACGCGACCAGTTTCTTTGGCTCTCCCAAGATGCGTCCTTACTATTCGGAACTCATCGAAAGTCTCATGGAGGAGGGGAAAGGCTTCCTGTCGCTGTTACTAATGGATGAAGTGGTTATCGCCTTTATTCTCTGCCTAACCAATGGAGAAACACTTATCGACTGGATTCCGGCTTTCGACCCCGCATTCTCAAAGTATAGCCTGGGCATAGTACAGTACAAAATGCTCTTCGAAGACATGTGTACTCCCAACGTTCCTTACAAAATCTTTGACTACTCAAAGGGCAGTTCGGTGTACAAAAGGAAATGGGCAAAGGAAGAGACCTCCAACTATCAATTTGTGACACATCTTCCAAACTGGAACATCTTCTCAATTTGTCTTTTCTTGATAGAAACTTCCCGTTTCCGATTTAAATGCTATCTCCGTGAAAGAGGAATTCTTCGAAAGGTAAAGCACATAATCGGAGCTTTCCTCGCATGGAAGAGAAGAGGAAATGAGGCTAGGAGTGAATTTGAAAAAGTCTACTCCCCCAACATGGAAAAGGATATAAAGCCCTTCAAGTATGAAGAAATATTAAATTTCCCTGTAAGTGTCAGGGAAGAAATTCTCAATGCCATATATAGCGGTGAACAATTAATATCCATCCAACAGGAAGGTTCAAAGACGATTGCTGTGTTCAAAAAATAAATAGCAAATCATGCACAAGAAAATTTGCTTCGTCGTGGCTCAGCCCAGTGCGGCCATGCATTTCCTAAAGACTCCCATGGAGAAACTTTCCCAAGATTTCGAAATCTACCTCGTGGCCAATATCAAAGATAGCCACGAGGTTGAAGGCCTTCCACTCACTGGCTATAAAGCAATACGGATTGAACGACGTCCGAATCCTTGGGCTGATTTGCGCGCCTTATGGCAACTCTATCGCTACATCAAACAAGAGCAATTCTTTGTCGTACAAGCCCAGGCCAGCAAGCCCAGTTTGTTGACCGCGATTGCAAGCTGGATGGCTCGAGTCCCTCACCGCATACGTATTTTCACGGGGCAACTTTGGTGCGACATGAAGGGAGCAAAGCGTTATTTCTTCAAGTCCATAGACCGACTGACGGTCAAACTCAACACCGAATTACTGGCCGACGGGCGGCCACAAGCTCGTTATCTTGCAGAGCAAGGCATTCTGAAGCCTTCACAAATACAAGTTTTGGCCAATGGCTCTATCTGCGGCATTGACCTCGAACGTTTTCGTTTTGACGAACAAACACGAATACAGATGCGCCAAACACTTAACATTAGCGAAAAGGTGGTCTACATATTCTTAGGGCGGTTGAAGCGTGACAAAGGTATTCAGGAACTTCTGGAAGCCTTCAACAACCTTGCCACGGAATGCCCTAATGCCGTTCTATTGCTGGTCGGGCGCGACGAACAAAGTTGCCACTCTTGGCTACCGAAATACGCCAACCTACGAGAGAATGAGAACGTCATTTTCTATGGCTTCACACCTCGTCCTAATGACCTGCTCATGGCAGGCGATGTATTCTGCCTACCATCCTATCGTGAAGGTTTCGGTCTCTCTGTCTTAGAAGCCTCTTGTCTTGGATTGCCCGTCATCTGCAGTGACACTTATGGAATGGAAGACACAATGGTTGAGGGTGTCACTGGCTTGCGATGTAAAGTACGCGATGCCCAAAGTCTTTACGATTGTATGAAGCGGTTATATGGTAACGAAAAATTGCGTAAGGATATGGGCCAGTCGGGGCATGAACGTGTCGTACGCGATTTCTCTCGTGATTTAGTAACTAATGCTTGGTACGATTTCTACAAATCATTGAAATAGAAACTCCCATGGAAGAAACCGAAAGACAGTATACTGAAAAGAAGAAACTTAGCCTCATGTATCGTTTCCTTCGAAGGTGCGGGCTGAACTACAGCGAAGAAGAATATGGGCAGGTCACGCTATGGGGCGTGATTAAACGTGTGCTGAAAACTTATCGAGACGGTTTCCTACTTAAGTTCATGATGGACTCTTGGCTTCTGTCTCCTATTGCCCCTCGTAAACTACGACCTTGGGTGTTACGTTGCATCGGTTGCCATGTAGGCAAGAACGTGTTTGTGGGCGACCATGTACGCATTGATGCAGGGCACGCCGACCTCATTTTCATTGACGACCATGCCCACATCGCTGGTGGCACACGCCTGCTGTGTCATCAGCGTGACCTTCGCAATTACTGTGTAGGCGACGACTATGCAAAACTGGGTTATATTCTGAAGCCTATTCACCTATGCAAAGGTAGCCTCGTGGGTATGGAGTCATTCGTCATGCCAGGTGTTACTGTGGGTGAGGGAGCTATTGTGGGAGCAGGGTCGCTGGTAACCAAAGATATCCCTGCGTGGACAATTGCCACTGGACGTCCTGCCAAGGTGGTGAAAGAAATACCGGAAAGGGAAAATGGATTAGAGATTAGAGATTAAGAACATGAACATACTGACATTCGACATCGAAGAGTGGTATTTGGAACGGCACGTCAATGGAAACCGGTCTAAGAAGTTCAAGGAATATGATTATTACCTCGGGCGCATTCTCGACCTGTTGGACGAACGTGGGCTGAAAGCCACATTCTTCTGTCTTGGAGGAATGGCTAAAGACTTCCCCGAAGTTGTGCTAAAGATTGCCGGCAATGGACACCATATCGGTTGTCATTCCAACAGACATGTATGGCTCAACAAGATGACTCCCGAGGAAGTAATGGAGGACACACGCATCGCCTTGGATCAGTTGGAACAAAGACTCGGACAGAAGGTAGTCAGTTACCGTGCTCCAGCCTTCTCCATCGGGCAGAAGAACAAATGGGCATTCGACATACTTGCCGAATGTGGAATCACGAGCGATGCTTCCATATTCCCAGCCAAGCGTGATTTCGGTGGATTCCCCAATTTTGGCTGCCATCGTCCCTGCATCATAGACACAGGCAACTGTCTGATTAAGGAGTTTCCCATCCAGACCATCCACCTATTGGGTCGTGAAATCGCCTATTCGGGCGGTGGATATTTCCGATTTTTCCCCCTATGGTTCACCCAAAGAGAACTCAACCGTTCCGACTACGCGATGCTCTACTTCCACATCGGCGACCTGATACCCGAAGAAAGCCGAATGCGCACCAAAGAAGAATACGAAGAATATTTCCGTGAGCCTGGTACATTATTTAACCGAACAAAGCGTTATGTCAAGGCCAATCTGGGTAAAAAGCATGCATACGCGAAACTCGGCTCTCTTATTCGTAACCACGAATTTGTGAGTCTTAGCGAGGCTGAAGAGACAATCAGCGAATGGAATACCATACATATATGACCATGGCAAAATCAGTAATACGCTTCATGGTGCTTGTTCTTGTCGTCTGTATGACTTCATGCGCTGGCTCACAACCATCCACTGCCGCCTCCACCCGAACCTTCCACCCCGAGGACTATGGTGCCAAAGGCAATGGACGCACCAACGATTTAAATGCTCTACAACGACTAACACGTGCCGTTAATGAAAATGGTGGCGGTATAGTTGTTTTTGGGAAGGGTAAGACCTATCGAATCGCCATCGAAGATGACCCTAATGGAGGGCACACGGCTGTGCCAATAGCTGGGGCTATGGCACTGAACTTTGAGGGATGTCAACGTCCACTGACCATTGACATGCAGGGCGCAACCATAGAACTGGCTCCCAACCATAGCACAAAATATGCTCTGTTCAGATTCTTTAACTGCAAGCAGTTCACCTTGCAAGGAGGAAACCTTGTAGGAGATGCCCTAAAACATGATTACAGTGATGTAACTTGGCGCAATCAACGTGGACGTTCCACTCATGAATGGGGAACGGGCATTCAAATCAATGGTGCCTCAGGCACAATACGTGATATGTCCATTAGCTATATGACAGGCGACGGCATTTACGCTGGCAACTACAAACAAGACGGTGCTGTTTACCTATCACGTATGATTTATGAGAATTTAGAGGTTTCCTACTGCCGGAAAAATGGAATTGGCCAACTAAGTACCGATGGAACAACGTTCTCAAACTGCCACATCCATCACATCGGCACATCAGATAAACTACAAGGAACCGCCCCGATGGCAGGCATCGACTTTGAGTATGAGGACAAATTGGGTGGGAAAGGAGATATCATACTGCATGGATGCCACATCCACGACTGTGGAAAAAACACCATAGTAACGTCCAACCTCGCACGCCCAACCCCGCAGCATTTTCTCATGGAGGACTGTACGATTGAGGGTAGTTGCCTGGATTTGGTCAGTATGAATTCTCCAAGAGGAAAGTTCTTACGTAGGTGCACCGTTTCCGCTCCCATTTTTCTGGGTGCGACAGAGGTGGATAGTTGTACGTTCCAGATTGGGGGCACAGGCCTTTCTGTAAGTGGAACGACATTCCGGAACTGTACTTTTATGGGACGGCTCAAAGGTTTCGACGAAGAACCGCACGGAAGTTGTTTTATGGGAAATAATGGGACTGCGACCATCTTCGAAGACTGCACCTTCCGCGATATCCGGGGAACCAATGACAATAACATCTCGCGTCAGGGTTTTTCAGGCTATGCGTTCTCGCTGAACGCCCAGTTTCGTCGTTGCACTTTCCAAAATGTAACCTTCGGTCGAGGTAGAGCCAACGTCAAAAGTTCCTACCAATTCGACCAATGTACATTAGACAAGGATTGTGTCATCTATAATGGCGACGACGAGCAACCTATTATCTTCAAGAACTCCACGCTTAACGGCGTGACGGCTGGTACGAAGAAAACGGGACGTTTTCAGTACGAGAATTGTAACCTAATCGCTTGCCCCCTAACCCAAAGTGGGAAAACGACCTTTAAGAAGTGTAATGTCAAGAAGTAGACATTGACTATATAAGCTTCGAATCAGCTAAACTTTCTGAGAGGGCATGTCGGAATATCACCGGCATGCCCTCTTCTATTTGACTTATCCTCCACAGAGAATAGTCTACCCAACTGCAACCACGCCGAAAAAAGGAAATTCATTTGGTCAAATGGCAAGAAATCATTATATTTGCACACAGAACAGGAACTGACAGATGGAAGAAGGCAGAAGACGATACCCCATCGGGATTCAGACATTCGAAAGGATGAGAAGGGAAGGATATGTCTACATCGACAAGACCAACCTTGTATGGCGTATGGCTCAGGTTAGCCCATACGTATTTCTGAGCCGTCCACGACGGTTTGGGAAGTCACTGCTGACCAGCACGCTGAAGTCCTACTTCCAAGGCGAAAGAGAATTTTTCCAGGGTTTACGCATCATGCAGTTGGAACTGAAGACACGTGGCACAGTCCAAGAAGCTCTGCTCCAGATTGACCATGGCGACTATGGACTTCCCTATCAGACGGAGGGATACCGTGTGGTGAAAGCAGGACTGGTGTTCGACATCGAGAGCCGCAGTCTGAAAGAGTGGTGTGTGGACGGAAAAGAATAATAACGAACAAGAATACATGTATAAGAACTACATTAAACGAATATTAGGCTTCTGCATATCGCTCACAGCACTCATCGTCATTTCACCCGTGATACTGGTGGTCACCATTTGGCTGCACTTTGCGAATAAAGGGGCGGGGGCATTTTTCTTTCAGGAACGCCCTGGCAAGGACGGGAAAATATTCCGCATCATCAAGTTCAAAACCATGACCGACGAACGGGACGCAGATGGCAACCTGCTACCCGACGGCGAACGTCTGACAAAAGTCGGTAGATTCGTGCGCTCGACGAGCATCGACGAGTTGCCCCAGTTGTTCAATGTACTGAAGGGAGACATGGCTTTGATTGGGCCGCGCCCACTCAGAACACACTACATGCCACTTTATAGTCCTGAACAGATGCGCCGACATGAGGTACGTCCGGGCATTTCGGGGTGGGCACAATGCCATGGAAGAAATGCCATTTCATGGACTGAAAAATTCAAATTGGATATTTGGTACGTCGACCATCTTTCTTTCTGGACTGACCTAAAAGTTATATTTATCACTATTAAAAAAGTGCTCGTGAGGGAAGGCATCTCGAAAGAGGGCAACGTCACGACCGTTCCATTTAACGGACATAATTGATATGAGAAGCGTTATCATGGGGGCAGGTACATACGGCCAGGTATACCTGGCCTACCTGCAACAAGCAGGTATAGACGTAGTGGGGTTCATCGACGACGACCCTACAGTTCAGAATACCATCGTAAACGGCATCCCCGTCATCGGGGGGAGCGATTCGCTAGCCGAGCTGAAGGAGTCCCACCATTTGGACGCATTTTATTGTCCTCTAGGTAATAACTCTCTGAGAGTAAAGTTTATGCAGATGGCGAAAAAGGCTGGATACAAACTCCCCAACTACATCCACCCGAGTGTCATCGTTTCCCCGAATGTAACCATAGGAGAAGGGGTATACATTCTACTTGGAACCCACATCATGCCTCACACCATCATCAAGGACTATGTTATGATAAGTATGGGGGTCAACATTGCGCACCACGTCATACTTGAAGAAGGAGTTTTTCTATCTACTGGCTGTAACTTCGGAGCTTCCATTGTGGCTCACGAGAGAGCTTATTGCGGCATATCATCAACCATCATGACTGGACTTCATGAACTGGGCAAGGACTGCCTTATAGGGGCCGGTGCCGTGGTCATCAAAGATGTACCAGAAAGAGCCGTAATGGCGGGCGTACCCGCCAAATTACTGAGAATCAAAGAATAAAAGACAGGTTACTCTCGCATTCAGTTCAAACGTCCTCGTACTCTTTTTGGGCATCGAATGAAGGACAGGCCTTCAGCCACTCGCCGGGAGTGATGCGGCCGTTGCCGTCGAGGTCGGGCGAAAGGTCGCGATGCCCAAGGATGAGGGCACGGGGGAAACGTTGACGGAGTTGGAGGAGAAGCTGGAGCAGGGTCTCGCGCTGGGCCGGGGTACGGGTGTCATGGGGGCGCCCCGCATCGTCGAGTCCTCCTTCGTAGCAAATGCCTATGGAGTGGAGGTTGTGGCCACGACAGTGGGCACCGGGTTGCGAGAGAGGACGGCAGGTGTGGCAATGGCCATCACGCGTGACATAATAGTGGTAACCAATGTCGCGGAAACCGCGGCTGAGGTGGTCGCGACGGAGTTGGGCGAGGGGGTAGGACTGCGAGGCGCGAGTGGCCGAGCAGTGGAGGATGATGAGTGTGACGGTTCGCATTCTTTTGTGTTTGGATAACAGGGGTTAAACAATAGAATCATTTGTATCTCGGTGCAAAGTTACGATACGGACTTGGGGACTTGTCGCGATTTGTCGCACTTCGTCGCGGTTTGTCGCAAATTGTCGCGAATTGACGCGAATCCGTTCGAAAGATGCCAAAGTCAGAGAAAAATGTAAATATTCTTTATTTTTCGGTTTATAACCTATTTACGGAAGATTACTAAGGTTAGAGGCATAAGCATAGTAAGGTTATCCCCGTAAGCATAGTAATCTTAGAGGCAGAAGGATAATAAGGCTATTTTGCAGGCTTCGCGAATGTAAGAATATTTTACTCACATACCGACGAGACCGAGAATATAAGACGGAGAGAGGGTGATACGAATCCCTTGATACATAACTTGCATACGTCACAAAAAAATGGTATCTTTGCACGCGAAAATTAAAGGCTTACGAAAAAAGATAAAAAACACTATGGCGAACAAGCGTATTTACTTGTGTCTGGCTCACATGAGCGAAGAAGGTTGGGAACAAAAATACATCAAGGAGGCATTCGACACGAACTGGGTAGTGCCCCTGGGACCGAACGTCAACGGATTCGAGAAAGATCTGGAGAAATTTGTCGGTGAGAACAAGCAAGTGGTAGCCCTGGGCAGCGGCACGGCGGCCGTGCATCTGGGGCTCTTGGCCTGCGGTGTAGGTCCCGGCGACGAGGTTATCGTGCAGTCGTTCACCTTCTGTGCATCCACCCACCCCATCACCTACCTGGGCGCAAAGCCCGTACTGGTGGACTCGGAGCCCGATACATGGAACATCGACCCCGAACTCATGGAGGAGGCCATCAAAGACCGCATCGCGAAGACGGGAAAGAAACCGAAAGCCATCGTGCCCGTGGCTCTGTATGGAATGCCGTACAAGGCTGACCGCATCATGGAGATTGCCAACCGCTACGGCATCCCCGTCGTGGAAGACGCTGCCGAAGGTTTCGGTTCACGCTTCAGAGGCCAGGTGCTGGGCACGTTTGGCCGCTACGGCGTACTTTCGTTCAACGGGAACAAGATAATCACCACCTCGGGCGGCGGTGCGCTGATTTGCAGCCCCACCCCAACCCTCCCCAGTAGGGAGGGAGGAGATGCAGAGTCGAGTCCTTACATGACTGCTGACCCTATGCTGTATGAACTATTGAAGGAATATGCTCGGGAGATGAGAAAGAATCCCACCGAGGCTGAAGAAGTAGCATGGAAGGTGCTGGGCGATGAAAAGACGGGGTATAAGTTCCGCCGACAGCATATCATCGGAGACTATATTGTGGATTTCGTTTGCCTGGAGAAAATGCTTGTTGTCGAGATTGACGGGGAGTACCACAATGAGTGGGAACAACAAATAGATGATGCCGCACGGACAGAATGGCTCGCCATAAAGGGATTTCGGGTCATTCGATTTACGAATGCTCAAGTCATTGCAGACCCAGAAGGTTTCGAGCGCAGCGTAAAAGAAGCACTTTCCACACAACACCCCCTCCCTACTGGGGAGGGCTGGGGTGGGGCTGATACCATCATGTGGTACGCCACCCAAGCCCGCGAGGCTTATCCCTACTATCAGCACGAGGCCATCGGCTACAACTACCGCATGTCGAACATCTGTGCCGGCATCGGGCGCGGCCAGATGACCGTCGTGAACGACCACATCCGCCACCACCGCCACATCGCCGAGATGTACCGTGAGGCTTTTGCCGAAGTGGACGGCATCGACTTCCACGAGGAACTGCCGGGGATGGAGTCGAACTTCTGGCTATGTACCATCACGCTCGACCCGAAGCTGAAGGTGAAGAATGAAGAATTAGCCTATCAGGAGGCCATCCAAGGTGCCGTGGGCGGTGCGGCAGGCGTGGTACACGGCGGCGGTTCGATACACACCGACTGCGAACCGAACACGAATGTAGAGGCCATGCGACTGGCACTGGACCGCGCAGACATCGAGAGCCGCCCCCTGTGGAAGCCCATGCACAAGCAGCCCGTCTACAACAGAGGCGAGAAGAGGGAAGAGAAGAGAGAGATGTACACCGTCGTGACCTGCGACTCAAGCATTTCATACGTCAACGGCGTGAGCGAGGGTCTCTTCCGACGCGGACTCTGCCTGCCCAGTGGCCCCATGGTCAGCGATGACGAGGTACGCTACATCATCCAGACCATAAAGGACAACATCGCAGGATGAAGCGAAGGGTTCTGTTCATCACCCAATACTTCTATCCAGAGACGTTCCGGGGCAACGACATTGCCTTTGACATGGCCGGAAGGGGATGGGATGTGACCGTGGTGACGGCCGTGCCCAACTATCCCCGAGGACGTTTCTTCCGGGGCTACGGGTTGTGGAAGCGTCGGCGCGAAGAGGTGAACGGAGTGCATGTGGTGCGCGTTCCTGTCGTGCCACGTGGCAACAATCCCCTCACACTCGCCCTCAACTATCTCTCCTACGCCCTCTGCGCCTCGGTGTTCACCTTTTTCCACCTTCTTCGCCACCGCTACGACCTCTGCTTCCTGCAACAGCTCTCCCCCGTCACCACCTGCCTGCCTGCCGTCGTGTTCCACAAGATGACGGGCCGTCCGCTCCTGACCTGGGTGCTCGACCTCTGGCCCGAAAGCCTGAAAGCCGCCGGAGGCATACGTAACCGCCACGTGCTCGCAGCCTTTGCCGCCGTGGCACGCATGGAATATCGGCATTCCAGTCGCATTCTCATCAGTTCACAACCGTTCCGCCAGGCTATCGCACAGCAGCAGAAGGACTTCGGAGATAAAACCGTATGGTTCCCCAACTGGGCCGAACCCAGCCGCACGATACCGACCCGGGGGCTCAAACTGCCCACGCTGCCCGAGGGGTTCCGCATCATGTTTGCCGGCAACGTGGGCGAGGCACAGGACTTCGACCACATCGTGGAAGCCGCCCGACTGGCACGCGGCACCGACATCCGCTTCGTCATCGTAGGTGACGGGCGCAAGCGCCCCTGGGTGGAAGAACAGATACAGGTCCACGGACTTCAGGACAACCTCTCGCTGGTGGGCCACTTCCCGCCAGAGGCCATGTACACGCTCTTCGCACAAGCCGACCTCATGCTGGCTGCACTGAAGGACGAACCCGTCTTCAACCTGACCCTGCCAGCCAAGATACAGACCTATATGGCATCGGGACGCCCCATCGTGGCCATGGCCAACGGAGCCGTAGCCGACACGCTGCACGAGGCCCAGTGCGGAAGAGCCGTGGCAGCAGGTGACCCTGAGGCTCTGATAGGGGCCATAAACAGTATGAGACAAATAACGCGTGAAGAACGCGAACAGATGGGGAGGAACGGCCAACGCTATTGCCACGCACATTTCGACAAGCAGACGTGCCTCGACCATCTCTACCAAATAATCGAACAACTATGACACCACACGACGACTTGCTCCTTCTGCTGCGCAATGCCCTTTGGGGAGAACCCATACAGATGGGCGACGAAAAGATGGCGCAGGAACGCTACGAGGCCATCATGCAACTGGCCCAGGAACAGGCCGTCACGGGGCTGGCAGGCGGAGCCATGATGGCGGGCGGGATACGGCTGGCCAAGGAACCGGCCATGGAGGTGTATGCCCTGACCGGTGCCACCCAGCAACGCAACCGACAGATTGACCGCGCCGTGGCCGCCCTGTGCCAACGCTTGGAACAGGAGGAAGGCATACGGCTCATCGTCGTCAAGGGGCAGACCCTGGCGCGTCACTATCCCGACCCGTCGCTCCGACAGTCGGGCGACATCGACTTCATCGTACATCCCGACGACTGGCAGCGGGCCATGACCCTGCTGCGCGAACGCATGCACCTCGACATCTGCGACACGCACTCGGAGAAGCACGTCGAGTTTACGGTCAAGGACATCGACTTTGAGATGCACCGCATGCTCACCGTGTTTGCCCATCCAGGCCACCAGCGATACTGGGAGCAGACGGTCATGCCGGAGATTTGGGGAAACGTCGCCCACACCGACATCCTGGGGCAACGCGTCCCCGTGCTCTCGCCCACTCACGAGGTGCTCTACACCTTTGTCCACATCTTCTTCCACCTCATCATCGAGGGCATCGGCCTGCGCCAGTTTTGCGACTGGGCGACGGTCACCGAACGCACCCGACGGGACGTGGATACCGAGGCATTACAGCGTCATCTCGAAGGCATCGGTCTACAGAAGGCTTACACAGGACTGGGTGCCGTGCTGACCGACCGTCTGGGACTCCCCATGGAGCACTTCCCCTACCCCATCTCTGCCCAGGAGCACCAGCAGGTGGACACGCTGATGGAGAACATCTGGAAGATGGGCAACTTCGGCCACAACCAAAAGTACGCCCAAGAACGGGGTATCCTGCACGGCGCACAGCATCTATGGCGCATCGGCCGACAGGCCAGCCGCTTTGCTCACTACGCTCCTGCGGAAGCGTGGTGGCGCATCCCCTACATGTTCAAGTGGTGGGGCATGAAACTGAGAAGAATGATTACAAAAGAATAAGGATATGAAGATTGACCAAGCACTTTTCGACCGTCTGCTGAGCGAGGCCCAGGCCTCGCCACGGCTGCGCATGGCCCTCGACCTGCGCAACACGCCGGAGGACAAGTCACAACGAATGCTCAACGCGCTATTGCCTGGCACGCAAGTCCCCACGCACCGTCATCCTCACTCGTCGGAGACCGTGGTCGTACTCCACGGGCGACTGACAGAGGTATTCTTCGACGAAGAGGGGCGCACCACGGAAGAAATGACGCTAGGCGAAGGCGGACTGCGCGGCATAAACATTCCCCGTGGCCAGTGGCACACCGTACGCGTCACCGAGCCTTGCGTCATCATGGAGGTGAAGGACGGCCCTTATGAGCCAGCCCGCCCCGAAGACCTGCGCTGAGCACCTCGCGCTCATAAGACAACGGAGAGCAGACGATTCAGTAGAAAAAAGTCAGTCGAAGCCGTCGGTCGGATCACCGCCCCCGATGACGATGGTTTCCGCGTTATCCTTTCCCAGAACGATATTCACGAGTTTAGTCACGTCGGCGATGGTCACTGCTCCATCGCCGTTCACGTCAGCTGCGACCGTCGGCGTCTCCTTCCCCAAGACCTGATTTACCAACATCGTCACGTCGGCAATCGTAATGCTGCCATCCTTATTTACGTCACCCAGCACGACCGTTTCCGAAGCCGTTATACCCGCATCGTCTGGAAAGCTCTTGACTGGAGCGCTTACGCCGGCCCATGCCCCTATGCTCACGGCCGCAAGCACACCCGTCATGGGGAGGAATGACCTCACAAAGGAGGCGGTCGAGGTATGGGCCAGTCGTTTCATTGATTATCCATAATAGGGTTACGAAGCGCAAAATAAGAGATTTTTCGCGAGATGTGCAAGCATTGTGACTAAAAACCGTCTGCCCAGAATCAAAAAAAGACAGCAGGATGTGCCAGTTGCGGCACATCCTGCTGTCTTTTTTTGAAGTTTTTCTATACCTCAGTCTCAGTTCTTGCCCAGGACGATGTTCACCAAGGCCGTCACATCGGCAATGGTGATGCTGCCGTCCTTGTTCACGTCGGCTGCCTTGTGGTCATAGATGGGTGTCTCACCGCTGTCCTTGCCCAGGACGATGTTCACCAGTGCCGTCACGTCGGCAATGGAGACGGTGCCGTCCTTATTCACGTCGCCGGGACTCGCACTCTGGATATTATAGGTGATATTCAACTGCACCAGCTTCAAGGTTTCAGGGTCGGCAACGTAAATGGTTATATGGTAGGTGGTGCCTTCCACACAACCACCGGGGTACTGACCTACGGCCAGTTTTGCAAAGGTGACAACCGGCTCATCGCCCTCGGTCAGCGTCTGCTCCACAAAGAGACAAGTTTCGTCGGTGCCCCAGGCACATACATAGCCGTCAGAATTCAAGAAGTAACCATTGTTGGCCGTGTAGGTCTTGGCGATGGTGGTTGCATCGCGCAAGGCATACATCTTGACCCGGGCATTGTCCAGCGTGTCCAGACCCAGCGCAGCGGCGATGGCATCCACATCCAGCTCAATCTTTTCGGTCGTGTAGTCGGCAATCAGACTGTCAACCGTCACCTCAAAGTCATAGTTGCCGACAACCGTATAGTTGGACAACGGAATGGGAAGAATGGTGAAGGCGATGTTCAGCTGCACGAGTTTCGAAGCCTCGGGATTGCAGATGTAGAGTTTGGTCTGGTAGGTGGAATCCTCCTGGCAGACACCTGGCTTCTGTCCTACGTTCAGTTGCGAGAAGTCGCGCTCGCCGTCGGCCAATGAGTACTCGACAAAGAAGCGGCAATCGTCAGAACTATAGGCACAGGCGTAGCCGCTCTTGTCCACATAGTAACCCAGGTTGGCCGTATAGGAAGTGGCCATGAGGGTATCGTTCTTCAGTGCATAGAATTTCACCGTATTGTCCAGCGAGTCCAGACCCAGTGCGGTGGCCACGTCGGCCACGTCCAATGCCACAGCGTTAGTGGCAAACGTGTTGTCCACACCCACGGCCGATACGGGCAGGTCGTAACTCTTCACAACCGTGAAATCGGAAAGGTAGAGAGGCACAAGCTTATAGACGAGACTGGCATTCAGGATAACAGCATTCTTGTTAGCGTCCACAAAGGCAAACCGGCTGGTGTAGGTTGCTTCTTCTTCGGTGTTCTTGCCCGCCATACCTGCAATGTAGGTAAATTGATTCTCGGCGAGCGCGAAGTCGACCTTCATGCAATAGTAGGCATTGTCGCCCCACGTCTGGAAGTTTCCTTCAGCATCGCGCCAGCCATCCGTACCGCCAAGCTTATAGTTGTCGTCCAGCGAGCCATCGCTCTGCACAGCATACACGGTCAGGTCGTTCAGCGAACTTACGCCCAACGTCGTGAGGATGGACGACATGTCAACGGTGGCCGTCAGGCCTTCGTAGCTCTGTCCCACCTGAGATTCCACGCTCACCTCCTGGGTGTCGAGAACGGTGAGGTCGTCATAATAGAGTTCTGCTGCGGGCTTCTCCACAAACTTCACGTTGATGGTGTAGGTGTAGGTTTTGTTGCCGGAAACGAGTGCCCACTTCACGGTGTAGGTCGTGCCCACCACATCGGCACTGTTCATGTCACAGATGGTGTACGTACCACCGCCTTCCACGGCCTGGAAGAACTTGACATTAATCTTGGTGTTGTCACCCCAAGTGGTGGCCGTACCTGTGCCGTCGAACCAGCCGTCGTAGTTCGCGTATGCGCTAATTTGCGTGCCGTCGGGGTTGACGACACGAAGCATGTCGGTAGTAAGTTCGCTCACGCCCAGGAACTCCATTGCAGCGGTGAAATCAACCGAAGCCTCCGTGGTTCCGTAACCCTGTCCGGGATAGCGTTCCACATCCAGCGTCTCGCCAGACTCACCCGGTCGGCTGGTGACGGTGACGGTGAGGGGGAAGTATGCGACATAGTTACGCGTGGTGGAGCCGCTCCTTACACGGCGCACCATGCCCATGTAGGCGGTGTAGGTTCCCAGAGGACAGTTGGCAGTGGCCTTCACGGAGAACTTCGCCGAAGCCCGATCGTAAGCTACCTTTATGCGGGCCTTCGACACGTTGTCGGTGAATTGTCCGTTATCATCGTAGTAGTAGACGTACTGACCGTTAAAGTCTTCGTCGGTAGTAACAGGAGCCACCTTGAAGTACTTCAAGCCATCCGTAGCAGTCGTGGGCACGCCGTCCAGGGCATAGTAGTAGACATAGGTGCCAGCCGTAGCGGAGGTCAAGGGGTCGGAATAGCCCTTGAAGTAGGTGGAACTGGTCAGGTTCGATACAGCCAGGTTATTCAGCGCAGAAGCCACAGTGCTGGTCGTCAATGCTTTCTCGCCCGTCTCACCCTGATAGATCTCTATTGCATCAACAGTAACGCTGGTTGCACGATAAGCCGTTGCAGTGGCATCCTCAATAGTGGGCTCCGTATAGTCGATGGCCGAGAGATAGCCCGTGGGGGCAGCGCCTGTCTTGAAAGTGATATTGTAGACGAACGTTGCACGGGCCGTCTTGCCGCTGTTGTCCTTGTAGACAAGAGCCTCACGGATGGTGCGTGTCGTGCCATTGGAGTTCGCGTTGGGGTACTGGCCCACTGTGGCCGTAGCATAGTCCGCATCAAATTCGGTGAATGCGACGCAACTGGTGCCCCAACTAACAACCGAACCGCTGCTGTTGAACCAGTGGCCAAAAGAGTTGCCAGTGTTATGTGCCGTAGTCAGCAGGCTGCCGCTTGCATTGACGGCACAACTCATGATGGTCCCGTTCGACTGAGAGCTGACTCTGTCAATCACATGTCCGAAGATGTTGTTGCTTTCCAGCTGGAATGCCGTGCAGAGGGCATTGACAGCATTGCCGGAATTGAGCGTGATGGTGGCAGCGTCATACCCATCCGAAGGAGGCAGGATGACATTATAGGTCAGCGTCACGTCCGCAATGCTGCGCCCGTCTATGACCTTCGTAAACGTGGGCTCGTCAGGAATGGGTTCCGTGAACACAGAAGCCGACTTCAGATCGGTGTTGGTCAGCGTGAAGCTATAGGGCCACTGGTCGTCGTTCAGTACGTTGTCATCCCAGGCATGTTTGACGTATGTGGTCAGTGCGGGAGCTACCACGAGGAAAATGCGCGACGTGTTGGCCGGCACGGTGGCAGAGATGTTTTCCGTCGTCTCAGCCGTACCGGTGCAGTGAACGGTGTTGTCGTTGTAGTACTCACGCGTGCCGTTGGACTTCAGGAACACATAGCCCACACGGAAGCCACGATACGAAGCCGTACCGGCCGAGTTGTATTTCGTCACACCGGCCTTGACCAGCGAGTTGGCATTGCCGTCGTTGTACTGAGCAGGGTCGGCCTCGGCCAGCGCACACCCGTGAGTGAGCGCCTTGAAAGCCGTGGTAATGGTGGTACCGCTGGTGGGCACAGTCAGTTCGATGACGTTGAAGCCCGTCGACTGAGGTGCGCTGGCGTATGCCACCTGATATTGCTTGTCTCCCAATTTGGAGCAGTAGTAGTCGAAGTTGCCGACGTAAGCATCACGATACGAGACAGCCTCCGAGAAATCGTAGGTGGCGCACTTCATGGCATAGTCGAAGTACATGCTATAGAAGTCCGAGGCCGACAGGCCCTTCAGGGCAATCAGTGCCTGACAGAAGTCGGTGGCGTTGCCGTTGCTCTGGCCCGTCATGGGCTGTTTCCAAATCTGCGAGATGATGGTCTTGTCGTTGTACTTGTCGCTTAGATAGTAGTGGAACCAGTAAGACTGATAACGCATGAACTCATGTGAGAAGGCATAGTTAACATTGTTGCCAAAGAGGGGATAGCTCTGGGCAAACATCTCGGTGGGATAGGCCTGGTTGGCCTGCCATTGGGCGGTCTGCTCCCAAATGGCTTGACCACTGCCGCAAGACAGGTGGAAACCCGTGTTGATGCTCGTGGAAGACGTGTGGCTGTAGTTAGCGGCCGCAGCATAGACCATGTAGTGGAACGAGTGACCGACCTCATGCGCCAGTGAGTGACCGGCAGGTTTCACGGTAGCGGGGTTCAGCCAAAGAGCACTACACTCGAAGTCGTAACCGCCACCGTAGCAGGTCCACTCGTCGGTGTAGTTCATCAGGATGATGATTTTGTACTTGTTCAGCATGTTACTGCACGAGAAGCCCAGCGTGTTGACGTTCAGCGCATAGCACGTCTCGGCCACCTGAAGCACCGCATCGGGGTCGAAGGTCATGTCCGCACCGTTCAGGCTGGGAGCCGAAGTGGGATTGTCGCCGAACCCATCCTGCCAGAAGAGGATGCAGTTGTCAGTTTCCTTACTGTGCTTAACCGACCATGTGCCCACGCCCGACTCCGTATAGACCTTCGTCGAGGAGTTGTAAGTCCATGAATCGGGCTTGTAGAACGTTTTTGCTGCCCAGGCACTCACACTCATGAATGCCAGCAACAGGGAAAGGAAAAGGTGTCTTTTCATTGGTTTTTTATTTAAGCTGTTACATTAATTATAACACATTAACAAAAGCAAAATAACGAAAAATTTGCGAAACGCGCAAATTTAGAAGTCACACACCTAAAGAAATAGACAATTTTGCCATATCCTTAGATGCATTTACCACGTTCCAACACAGAAATTCTCTTTTTAAGAGCCAAACTGGAGCATGTGCTCCGCAGCGCGCTGAGGTGCGCCGGGCTTGCCAAGGCAACGAGCCACAAAATCGTAGTCCTGAAGCATTTGCGCACGAGCTTCGCCTCCGTCGGGAAGAATACTGCGGAGACGGTCGCGGACATTCTCGACCGTCATGCCGTCGGCCACCAGTTCAGGAACAACCTCACGGCCGGCAATGAGATTGACCAAGGATACATAAGGAATTTTCAGCACATGGCGCCGCAGGAAGGAAACGAACCGTCCCCAACCGATATAGTAACAAACCACTTGAGGCACACGGAAAAGAGCCGTCTCCAACGTAGCCGTGCCACTTGTTACAAGAGCCGCGGTGGAGTGCTGAAGGAGGGCGTAGGTCTGACCGTAGACTACACGAACCGGAAATCCGCCAGTCCATTGGGCATAATAATCTTCCGGAATGCCAGGTGCCCCGGCAACCACAAGCTGATAGCAGTCTGCAAAGGGGGCTGCGGCTTGAAGCATGCGGGTGAGATTGTCGCGGATTTCCTGTCGGCGGCTGCCTGCAAGAATGGCTATGACGGGACGGTCTGACAAACGATTTTTCTCGATGAAATGGGGAAAATTTGCAACATTCGCCTCTTTGTAGGCCACCACCTCATCGAGGGTCGGGTTGCCGACATAGTCCACTTCATAGGAGTGACGGCGGCGGAAATAGTCGACTTCGAAGGGAAGAATGCAGAACAAACGGTCGACATTGCGCCGGATGTCACGAATACGCCACTCCTTCCATGCCCAAATCTTAGGGGATATATAATAAAAGACTTTGGTGTCAGGAAGATTCTTTCTGGCATACTTGGCCATGCTGAGGTTGAAACCCGGATAGTCGACAAGAACGAGCATGTCTGGACGCCACGCACGAACGTCACGCTTGCACTCGCCCATACCCCGAAGTATGGAAGGAAGATGGGAGAGAACAGGCAGAATGCCCATATAGGCCAATGACGAATAGTGACGGACGAGCGTGCCCCCCTGAGCCTGCATGAGGTCGCCTCCGATGAAGCGAAACTGGGCTTCAGGGTCTCGCTCACGCAGCGCAGCCATGAGATGAGAGGCGTGGAGGTCGCCACTGGCCTCGCCGGCTATAAAATAGTATTTCATCGCTTAGGTCTGTCGGATTTCTCAGATTAGCCGGATTACTCAGAAGAAGCGGATAGCTCAGAGAACAAATCCATCGACTGATAATCCGTCATGTCCAGTTTGATGGGGGTGAGGGCAACGTAATTGTGATCAAGTGCCCAGTAGTCCGTATCTTCAGAATGAGGTTCCAGATTGAGGAAGCGCCCCGTAAGCCAAAAGGCATTCATGCCTCGGGGGTTATTGGCTGAAATCCACTCCTGCACCCATCTGCCACGCCCCATGCGGCAGACACGCAGGCCGGCGAAATGAGGAGTCTCCGGGAAATTGACATTGAGGCACACATCCTGGGGAAGTCCGTGCTGGAGGACATGACGAGCAATGCGCACAACCTCCTCCTCACAAGGCGAGAAGTCGCACTTAGGGTTAATCGTGCGCAGACTGAAGCCAATGGAGGGTACCCCCTTCATGCACCCCTCGAATACGGCCCCCATAGTACCACTGTAGTGGATGCTGCACGAGGCGTTGTCTCCGTGGTTGATGCCCGACACCACAAGGTCGGGACGGCGTGGGCAGACTTGTTCCAAGGCCAACTTTACGCAATCAACCGGAGAACCCGAGCAGGCGTAGACTTGCAGGCCCTCCTGTTCCATATCAGGGCAACGGCGGAGCGTGATGGCCTGAGTGCAGGTGATGGCTGCCGCAGCCCCGGAACGAGCAGACTCGGGAGCCACGACGATGACCTCACCCAGCGTGCGCATGAGTCGGGCAAGCACGCCAATGCCCCGAGCCGACACACCGTCGTCGTTGGAAATAAGTATGAGTTTCTGTTCCATAATGGGTGCAAAATTAGTAAAAAATCGTTAAGTTATCAACAAAAACACTAAGTTATCAACACTTTTAGCATTCTTTCTCTATAAAATAAGGTATATATCCCCAGAAAATCGTATCTTTGCCGCGTATAATCAAAAGTGCAACAGCCATGGCCAAAATCATTGCTTTAGCCAATCAGAAAGGTGGAGTGGGAAAAACCACCACCAGCATGAATCTTGCCGCCTCACTGGCGACACTGGAAAAGAAGGTCCTGCTCATTGATGCCGACCCACAGGCCAACGCCTCGTCTGGACTGGGGGTGGACATCTCAGAGATTGACACATCATTCTACAGTTGCCTCATCGACCACGTGCCAGTACACGAGGCCATCTACACCACCGACATTGAAGGGCTGGACATCATATCAAGCCACATCGACCTCGTCGGGGCCGAAGTGGGGATGCTTTCGCTGCCCAATCGTGAGAAAGTTGTAGCCGACATGTTGAAGCCCATCCGCGACGAATACGACTACATTCTCATCGACTGTTCGCCTTCGCTGGGACTCATCACGGTGAATGCCCTGACGGCGGCCGACTCGGTCATCATTCCCGTACAGTGTGAATATTTCGCTTTGGAAGGGCTCTCAAAATTGCTCAACACGATACGCATCATCAAAGTGAAACTGAATCCGACACTGGAAATCGAAGGGTTTCTGCTGACGATGTACGACAAACGACTGAGACTGGCCAATCAGGTCTACGACGAAGTGAAACGCCACTTCCAAGAACTGGTGTTTGACACCGTCATTCAGCGTAACGTGAAACTTAGCGAGGCACCAGGACATGGTATGCCGGCCATTCTCTACGACGCTGACTCCACGGGTGCCCGCGACTATTTGGCCCTGGCCAACGAACTGATTAAGAAAAACCAAGGACGGTAGAGAATTGGAGAAAAAGAGATTAGGGATTAGAGATTAATTGTGAATTCAAGATATGGCAGTACATAAGAAATACCCAGCATTGGGACGCGGTCTGGATCTTCTGATGCGTACCGACGAGGTACATACGGGAGGATCTTCGTCTATCAACGAAGTAGCCATCGCCGCCATAAAGGCCAACCCCAACCAACCGCGAAGAGAATTTGACGAGGAGGCACTCAAGGAACTGGCTGACAGCATCCGAGAGATTGGCATCATACAACCCATCACCGTACGAGACATGGGAGACGGATCATTTGTCATCATCGCCGGAGAACGTCGCTGGCGTGCCAGCCAAATGGCCGGGCTGACCACCATTCCCGCCTACATCCGCACCGTGAACGACGAAAACATGATGGAAATGGCTCTGGTGGAGAACATACAGCGCGAAAACCTGAATTCAATGGAAATAGCACTGGCCTACCAGCACCTCATCGAGCAGTACAACCTGACGCAGGAACGATTGAGCGAACGAGTGGGCAAGAACCGTTCGACCGTGACCAATTATCTGCGTTTGCTGAAACTCCCTGCCACCATCCAGATGGGACTGAAGAATCATACCATTGAAATGGGACATGCACGGGCACTGCTTGCACTGGACGACCCCACGCTACAACTGAAGGTCTACGACGAGATTCAGCGTACGGGGCTGAGCGTCAGAAAGGTGGAAGAGATGACTAAGAGCCTGATGCACGGCGAAAGTGTCACAGCCGGAGGCAAGCGTCTCCGCGCCAAAGGGGCCTCGTCGCTGCCCGTGGAATTCGGGGAACTGAAGGAGGCATTGTCGAGTTTCTTCCAGACCAAGGTCCAACTGACGTGCAGCGACAAGGGGCGGGGGAAAATCAGCATCCCCTTTGCCAACGAAAAGGAACTGGAACGCATCATCGACCTCTTTGACAGTCTGAAACATTGAAAGCACGAGGGGCGAAATACGGCAAAGCGCTCGTCGTGCTGCTAACAATGCTATGCCCGGGGAGCTTGTCCGCACAAAACGTGAGCGACACCCTGCGTGCCGACACGGCCATAGTGAAGGCAGAAAAGTTGGCGACACAGGTTGCCGACAGCCTCAAACAAGAGTCTGAGCCGTGGAGAGACGAAATGGGCATTCCCCTCGACACGTCCATCGTGGACAGTCTGCTGAAAAACGGGATTTCCGAAACACGGCGCAACAAGAGAAATTTCCTGCCAGACCCGATACGTTCCATGTGGCTGGGACTCGTATTTCCAGGCGGCGGACAAATCTACAACCGGAAGTTTTGGAAGTTGCCCATCATCTATGGAGGATTCCTCGGGTGTACGTATGCCCTGACATGGAACAACCAAATGCTGCGAGACTACTCGCAGGCGTACCTTGACATCATGGACGACGACCCCAACACCAAGAGCTACGAAAACATGCTGCCGCTGGGGTATGACATCACGGGAAAGGAAGAGCGCTTCAAGACCATCTTCAAGAACAAGAAAGATCACTTCCGCAAGTACCGTGACATGAGCATCTTCGCCTTTGTCGGCGTCTATCTCATTTCGGTCATTGATGCATACGTCGATGCAGAACTCTCGTCGTTCGACATCAGCCGCGACCTTAGCATTAGGCTGGAACCGGCAATTATACAGACAGGCGTGCCTACCATGCGCCGCCAACGCCAAAACAGCTACGGACTATCGTGCAACGTACGATTCTGAAGGTGCAAGGTTTGAAACAGAAAAAACATGAAGACAATGAACATACGAAAGACACTTATGGCAATGAGCCTTGTGCTGTCGCTCACCGCCACGGCGCAGAACGAAGTCACCGTCTATAATGACAAGACAGGGGAGAACGAGGAATTCGGACTGCCCGAGGGCATGATGTCCGCAGAGTTGGACAGTCTGTTGCGTGAATGGACCACGAAAAACTACCTTACCTTTGATGAGAACTGCCAGACGGCCAAGGAGAACCCTGTCTACGAGAAGGACGAGTACATCCGCCGGCTGAGCCGTTTGCCGAATGTCATTGACATGCCCTACAACGACGTGGTGCGTAAGTACATCGACCAGTACAGCGAACGGTTGCGCCGCCAAGTCAGCGTCATGCTCGGGGCCAGCAATTTCTACTTCCCACTATTCGAAGAAGCCCTGGAGACATATCAGGTGCCACTCGAACTCCGCTACCTGCCCATCATCGAAAGCGCACTGAACCCTGGTGCCACCAGCCGTGTCGGGGCAGCTGGTCTGTGGCAGTTCATGCTGTCCTCGGGTAAGCAATACGGACTGGAAGTGACCAGCCTCATCGACGAACGCCGCGACCCCATCAAGTCGTCATACGCTGCCGCCCGACTGCTCCGTGACCTCCACGAAAGCTTTGGTGACTGGACACTGGCCATTGCGGCATATAACTGCGGCCCGCAAAACGTCTTGAAGGCCATCACACGAGCCGGAGGTGCAAAGGACTATTGGACCATTTATCCTTACCTGCCAGCCGAAACGCGTGGTTACGTACCGGCCTTCATTGCCGCCAACTACATCATGACCTATTATTGCGACCACGGTATATGCCCTGCAAAAGCCAAACTTCCCGAGGCCACCGATACCATCATGGTAAGTCGGAACATACATTTTGAACAGATTGAGGGAACCTGCAACGTGAGCATGGAGGAGTTGCGTGCCCTGAACCCGCAATACCGAACCACCCTCGTGCCTGGCGACACACGCCCCATGACAATTCGTATGTCACCCGAAGCCATACGCACCTTCATAGAGCTCGGAGACTCTGTTTATAACTACCGAGCCAACGAATTTGCTTCCGTCAAGGAAAACGAAGTGACCGTGACGAACATTTCGAAACCTATAAAAGGCGGACGCGGAGGCAGGGGCGGACGCGGAGGCGGCAGCAAGAGCATCACCGTCAAGGCTGGCGACACACTGGGCTCCATCGCCCGACGCAACCACACCACGGTCAATGCCCTTAAACGCCTCAACGGGCTGCGTGGCACAAACATCCGTGCCGGACAGAAACTTAAAGTAAAGTAATCGGGGATGATTACGGATTACGGATTAGAGATTAGAGATTAGGAATTAGGGACTATGGACGAACAGAGCAGACTAGAGCAGGACGAGCAGATGGTGGATGAGGCCTTTCAGCACTTGATAGAAACCTATCTGAAAAGTCATCACCGCAAAAAGGTGGACATCATCACCAAGGCCTTCAACTTTGCACGAAAGGCTCACGAGGGCGTACGCCGCCTCTCGGGCGAGCCTTACATCATGCACCCTCTGGCTGTTGCACAAATCGTAAGCGAGGAAATCGGTCTGGGCAGCACCAGCATCTGTTCCGCATTGCTCCACGACGTAGTCGAAGATACCGACTACACGGTGGAGGATATCGAAAACATCTTCGGTCCCAAAATTGCCCAAATCGTTGACGGTCTGACCAAAATCTCAGGAGGCATCTTTGGCGATAAGACCTCGGCCCAAGCCGAAAACATCAAGAAACTGCTGCTCACCATGAGCGAGGATATCCGCGTCATCCTCATAAAAATTGCCGACCGCCTGCACAATATGCGCACACTGGGCAGCCAGCCCGAAAACAAGCAGTACAAAATTGCCGGCGAGACGTTAGGCATCTATGCCCCCTTGGCCTACCGGCTTGGCCTAAACAAAATAAAGGAAGAACTGGAGGATCTCAGTTTCAGCTACGAGCATCCCCAAGAGTGCAACGACATCAAGCAACGACTTGACGAAATGAGCGGTAGCCTGCAGGCCGTCTACACAAGTTTCATCACCCCCATACGCAAGGAACTCGACAGCCACGGCATTGACTACACGCTGAAAGCACGTATCAAACGCCCCTACTCCATCTGGAAAAAGATGCAGACAAAGCATGTCGGTTTTGAGGACGTTTACGATATTCTGGCCGTGCGCATCATATTTAAGCCCAAAAAACTTGACGACGAAGTGGCCGAAGCACTGCAAATCTATGGTTACATCACTAAGGGTTACACCTCACATCCCGGCCGTTTCCGCGACTGGCTCAACCATCCGAAGGCCAATGGCTACAAGGCACTGCACACCACTCTAATGAGCAAGGTTGGAAAATGGGTTGAGGTGCAGATTCGCAGCGAGCGCATGGACGAAATCGCCGAACAGGGATTTGCCGCCCACTGGAAATATAAGGACGGAGAAAAAACCGCCGAGGAGAGCGAGACGGAACTGGACAAATGGCTACAGACCATCAAGGAGATTCTGGACGACCCACAGCCCAGCGGAATGGATTTCCTGGACACTATTAAACTAAACCTCTACTCCAGCGAACTCTTTGTACTTACACCCAAAGGCGAAGTGCGGAAGATGCCCACTGGGAGCACCGTGCTCGACTTTGCATTCACCGTCCACACCTTCGTCGGCACCCACTGCATGGGTGCAAAGGTCAACCACCAACTAGAGTCCCTTAACTATGTGCTCAAGGGAGGCGACCAGGTGGAAATTCTCACCGCCAAGGACCCCCAGTTGCGCCGCGAGTGGCTGAACATTGCCACCACCGCCAAGGCCCGTAACAAGATTCAGGCCCAACTGCGCCGCGAGGAGCGGGAAAAACAAAAAGAAGGCGAACGCCTGCTCACCGATTTCTTCCGTCATTCAGACATGGAGCCCAACAGTATGAACGTCGACAAACTCTGTGAACTCCATCAGATGAAGAATCGCGAACAACTCTTTATCGCCATCGGTCTGGGACGCATCACACTCGGACAGGCCGACATCGACCACCTGCGTGCCGAACGCGAAGCCAAGAGTTGGAAACGTTACCTCAAGAAGATATTCAAACGAAGTCGAAAAGATGGCATCGTACCGAAAACCTCCACCACGGCCACTCCCCTGCCCCAAATCGACCGCAAGAAACCTCTCATCCTCAACGAAGAGACCATTGCCCACTACATCATCTGCGACAAGTGCCGCCCCATACCGGGTGACGAGGTACTAGGGCACTTCGACGAGCGCAACCGTGTCACCATACATAAGCGCAACTGCCCCGAAGCCAACCGTCTGAAGGTGGCCGACGGCAACCGAATCCTCTCTGCGCGGTGGGACACCCACAAGCGGCTCTACTTCCCTGCCACCATCCGTATCGAAGGCATCGACCGTCAGGGTGTACTTTTCCAGATTGCCAGCATTCTGTCCCAACAACTGAACGTTAACATGCACCGTCTTTCCATTGAGGCCTCCGAAGGCATCTTCCAAGCAGAAATCAACCTCGAAGTCCACGACGTGGAAGACGTGCGCACCATCTGTCGCGACCTGAAGAAAATAGACGAAATCAAGTCCGTCACCCGAATCTCTTAACAGAGCAGACGGGAACAATATTGTTTTATGCTAAGGCACAGATAAATATAAAGAAAACTCAGACGATATCCCCCAGTTCCTTTCGAATGCCGACGAGTTCCGCACGGATGGCCTGCAAACGCTCCAGCAGTTCGGTGGTAGAGTTCTCCCTACAGCGGTTCTTGGAAAGAGCCTCACGTGCAGCGGCCAGTTTCATGCCACGTATCTTTACCATGTTATGGATGATACGAATCTCGTCAATGTCCTCTTGTGCGTACTGACGCACGTTGCGACCGCTCTTGCGAGGCTGAATCGAAGGGAACTCCTTCTCCCAAAAGCGCAGAAGCGTCTCACTGACGCCAAACATCTCGGCCACCTCACTGATGGCGTAATACTTTTTCAATGTCTTATTGGGATTCAATGCCATAGCTTATTCCTTCAGTTTCTACAGATTCTACTATTTAACATCCAGTTGCATACGATGGTGCAAATATACATAAAAATCGTGATATATGAGTCTGTTCGATAAGAAATAATATTTTCATCATAGGAAAGTATAAGGAATAAACACGAAAAACGTATCACGTGGATAAACTTTTCGGTGGAAAAGACTCAAACGACCGCAGGACGGAACAGACAGAAATATGCACGAACTTGTACAAATCGGACAAATTAGGCCCTTAGCTGATTTTTTTTTATGAAAATCTTGGTCATTTACAATATATTCCATAACTTTACGCCCATCAACCTATTAATCTAAAACAAAACAACATGAAAAAACTGCTAGTGACCATCCTGGGAGCATTGTTCTCAGTTTTAGGAGCCTGGGCCGACGAGCCTGTAGAGAAGTTTGGAGTGTTCAATCACATGTCTGTCGGTGTCGGTGTCGGCACGACGGGGCTGGGATTCCAGATAGCCTTCCCCATCACAGACTATCTGGCACTGAGAGGAGGCTACTCGTTCTTTCCTGGGAACATGGTGAAGCCCAAGTTCAATGCCCAGTATGAACACAACGGCGGCATAAAGGACAAGACAAAGGTGGAAGCAAAACTGAACATGGGAGATGCAGATTTGCTGATAGACGTCTACCCCGGAAAGAAGACAGGATTCCACTTCACAGCCGGATTCTTCCTCGGCAGGGAAAAACTAGTTAAAGCACAAAACGTCAGCCCCATCTATGGAGCCAAACCCGGCGAGGGCCTGATTATCGGCGACTACACGGTGGGCATCTGCGACGACGGTGTTGCACGTGCTGCCATTCAGGTGAAGAAGTTCAAACCCTACGTGGGCTTGGGCTACGGACGCGCCGTGCCCAACAAACGAGTGAACTTCTCCTTCGACCTGGGCGTAATGTTCTGGGGAAGTCCAGAGGTATGGGGCAGCAACGTGGAAGACCCGAACGAATTTATAAAAGTCACCAAGAAGGACACAGGCGAAGAGGCAGCCAAATACTGGGACATTCTCTCAAAAGTGAAAGTCTACCCCATGCTCACGTTCCGTCTCAACGGTCGTATATTTTAACGAGAATCATTCATTAACTTAACCAACAAACACGAACGATTATGAAAAAATTTTTCTATCTGATGGCATGCGTTGCCATCGCAGGATTTGGCTTCACATCGTGCGGCGACGATGACGACACCACCCCAGGCGGCGGTTCTTCTGCCAACGAAGTACGCGCCCCCAAGACCGAGGAGTTCGCAGCCATCTACTCCTTTCCCGAGACAGAAGCACCTGTTGCCACATTCAAGGAACTTGACGGCAAGACTCTCAAGAAGACCATTAAGGAAATAGAGGTCACGGAGGACGAACACATCATCTTCACCCTCAAGGAACTTCCAGCCTTGGAAGCTCCTACACGTGCTGCCGGTGAGGAAAGCTGGTGCATGTACAAGTTTACAAAGAACGGTGACACCTATAAGGTCGTGGGCTTCGGTACCATCATCATCGTAAAGGACGGCGAAGGCTATCTCATCGAGTTGCGCCCCAACGAAGGCGAAATGGCCAAGGCCACTGGTAAATACAGACGTTCCACACGCGACGCGCTGACCAAGAAACTCTGCCTGACATGGACGATTGAAAGCTATCGCGTGCAGGTGAAGACCGAAAAAGGTGCGACAGTCGGCACTAAATGGAAGAGTCTGAATGGCGGCGGCTGCGATTTCCAGGAACTGATTGACTACGCAAATGAGAACCACAAGGCCGGAATCAAGGCCAACCTCGGCAAGAAGCAAGTCGTAGAGGGCATCACCTTCACGGGCGAGCACACCTTCCTCATCAACTACAAGAACACCGACGAACAAGACGTAGGCAACTGGAACTGGAAACCGGAAAATACCGACAATACGGGCGGCACGGTCAAGTATCTGTGGCGCAACCCCAACAAGATGGGCAACGACTTCCTGGGCGACCTCGGCGGTGAGGCCATCATCAGGTTCGATGGCAAATACTGCCGTCTGACCCTCATCGGACAGGTTGACCGCAAGAGCGAAGTATCCATCGACTTCAAACTGAAGTAAAAAAACACGGGTTTCGGCCCATCCCTATACGGCCAAACGAATCCCACTAAGGTCTCTTCCGACCCATAATGTGAGATTCGTTTGGTCCTTTTTATGTCTCATGACTAACGCTTCTGCGTTTTTTTCGCTCCGATGGCCAAAGATTTACGAAATAATTCGTATCTTTGCGCCCGAATATAATAAACAATAAATTTGTAAACCGTCAAATTGTAAATCACTATGATGACAGCTAACGAAATACGCACGTCGTTCAAGAATTTCTTTGAATCTAAGGGACATGTCATTGTCCCATCTGCCCCCATGGTCGTGAAGGATGACCCCACCCTGATGTTCACCAACGCCGGCATGAATCAGTGGAAAGACATCATCCTCGGCCAGCGCGACCCCGAGCCGCGCCGCCGTGCCGACTCGCAGAAGTGCCTGCGCGTCTCGGGCAAGCACAACGACCTGGAGGAGGTAGGCCACGACACCTACCACCACACCATGTTCGAGATGCTGGGCAACTGGTCCTTCGGCGACTACTTCAAGGAGGGGGCCATCGACATGGCATGGGAATACCTTGTGGACGTACTGAAGCTCGACCCGCAGGACCTCTACGTCACCGTCTTCGAGGGTTCGGCCGAGGAGGGACTGGCCCGCGACGACGAGGCTGCCTCGTACTGGCTCAAGCACGTGCCTGCCGACCACATCATCGACGGCAACAAGCACGACAACTTCTGGGAAATGGGCGACACGGGCCCATGCGGCCCATGCTCCGAGATACACATCGACAGCCGCTCCGCCGAAGAGAAGGCCAAGGTGCCCGGACGCGAACTGGTGAACAAGGACGACCCCCAGGTCATCGAGATTTGGAACATCGTCTTCATGCAGTTCGAGCGCAAGGCCGACGGCCATCTGGAACCGCTCTCCATGAACGTCATCGACACGGGCATGGGATTCGAGCGACTGGTGCGCACCATACAGGGCAAGCAGTCGAACTACGACACTGATGTCTTCCAGCCCATCATCAAGGCCATCGGCGACATTGCCGGCATGAAGTACGGTGAGAAAGAAGAAACCGACGTGGCCATGCGTGTGGTGGCCGACCACCTGCGCACCATCGCCTTCTCCATTGCCGACGGACAGCTCCCCGGCAACGCCAAGGCTGGCTACGTCATCCGCCGTATCCTGCGCCGCGCCGTGCGCTACGCCTACACCTTCCTCGGGCAGAAGGAAGCCTTCATGTACCGCCTGCTGCCAGTGCTCATCCAGGAGATGGGCGAGACCTATCCCGAGCTCCCGGCTCAGCGCGAACTCATCTCGAAGGTGATGAAGGAGGAGGAAGACAGTTTCCTGCGCACACTGGAGACCGGCATCCGCCTCTTGGACGGTGTCATGGCCGAAACGAAGCAGCAGGGCAAGACAGTCATCGACGGCGAACGCGCCTTCACGCTCTTCGACACCTACGGCTTCCCCCTCGACCTCACGGAACTCATCTGCCGCGAAAACGGACTCACCGTCGATGAGGAACGCTTCAACGCCGAAATGCAGAAGCAAAAGGAACGCGCCCGCAACGCTGCTGCCGTAGAAAACGGTGACTGGGTGGAAGTTGAAAGTTTAAAGTTGAAAGCTGAAAATGATGCCTTCGACAAGGCGCAAGGCAACAACGGAGAAGATAAACTCTCAACTTTCCGCTCGGCCCGCAGGGACGCTTGCCTTAGCAAGAACTCTCAATTTTCAACTCAGTTCCTGGGTTGGGACATGACGGAGAGCGAGTGCCACATCGTGCGCTATCGCCAGGTGGTGCAGAAGAAGCAGACCTACTACCAACTTGTGCTCGACCAGACCCCCTTCTACGCCGAAAAGGGCGGACAGGTGGGCGACCGCGGCGTGCTGGTGAGCGAGACGGAAACCATCGAAATCATCGACACCAAGAGTGAAAACGGACTGACCGTGCACATCGCCAAGACACTGCCCAAGCAGCCCGAGGCCCAGTTCATGGCCTGCGTCGATGTGGACCTCCGCCGTGCCTGCGAGGCCAACCACACCGCCACACACCTCCTCGACCAAGCCCTGCGCCAGGTGCTGGGCACACACGTGGAGCAGAAGGGCTCGCTCGTGACACCCGAATACCTGCGCTTCGACTTCAGCCACTTCCAGAAAGTCACACCCGAGGAACTGCGCCAGGTGGAACGTCTGGTGAACGAGAAGATACGCGAGAACATACCCCTTCAGGACCACCGCGACATGCCCATCGAGGAAGCCAAGAAACTCGGTGCCATCGCCCTCTTTGGTGAGAAGTACGGCGACCATGTGCGCGTGGTACAGTTCGGCGACAGCGTCGAGTTCTGCGGCGGTTGCCACGCCAAGAGCACAGGCCAGTTGGGCATGGTGAAGATACTTGCCGAGAGCAGTGTGGCTGCCGGCGTGCGCCGCATCGAGGCTATCACGGGCCAGAAGGTGGAGGAAATGATGTACCAGGTGAGCGACACCATCACGGAACTGCGCCACCTCTTCAACAACACTCCCGACCTGCAGGCTGCCATACAGAAGTTCCTCGACGAGAACTCGCAACTCAAGAAGCAGATAGAAGACTCCATGAAGGAGAAGGCCCAGCAGCTGAAGCAGCAAATGAAGGAGAAGGCCCAGGACATCAACGGCATCAAGGTGATGAAGGCCGTCGTGCCCGCCATGGCTCCCGAGTTTGTCAAGGACATCGCCTTCCAACTCCGTGCCGAGGTAGACAACGCGCTGGTGGTCATCGGTAGCCTGAACGAGGGCAAACCCTTGCTCACGGCAGCCGCTTCCGACGCTGTAGTGCAGCAGGGCGTGAACATCGGCAAAAACATCCGCGAAGCCGCAAAACTCATACAGGGCGGCGGTGGCGGTCAGCCCCACTTTGCCACGGCTGGCGGCAAGAATCCCGAAGGTCTCATCTCGGCTGTAGAAAAGCTTGTAGAGCTGACAGTATAGGAAGATGCCGAATCATTACGAAATCAGCACCGTCAGTTTACAAAATCGACGGTGCTGATTTTTTGAGGGTTCTCCCTTACGGCTTCCTTGCGCCCCGTTTTTTTCTTATAATAAATTGTATCGAATTAAAAAAAGTAGTACCTTTGCACGAAAATAGGAAAAGTACACCATGCAAAACGACATGAACTATTTGGACCGCAATGAGTTCAATTTCAATCCGAGTGAAAAAGTCATCGAAGCAATCAGAAACTTTGACCCCAAGACTCTTTGCTTCTACACCCGCATCTACGACCAAGGCAAGAAAAGCATAATCACCGTCCGCCTCAGCGAAATCTACGGAGTACCCGAGGAACAGGTGCTGTTGACCTACGGCGGTGAAGACCTTCTGAAAAACGCCATACACTACTATCTGACGAAAGACGACAATAAGAAGATTCTCATTCCCGAATTTTCATGGTGGTACTATAATAAGGTAGCGGGCGAATGCAACGGCACCTTTGACATGTACCCGTTGCATGAAGGGGACGACACGTTTGCCTACGACGTTGAGGAGGTAATAGAATACACGAACCGCATTCATCCTCGTATGCTTCTTCTGGCCTCGCCCAACAACCCCACGGGCAACAGCCTCACGTATGAGGAGATTGCGCGCATCATGGAAAACATCCCCGACGACACAATCGTGCTTGTCGATGAGGCCTACGCCTGCTTCATCACGAATGACACCAGCTATATTACTTCTTTGGTGGGCAAGTACAGCAACCTGATTATTTCCCGCACGCTCTCCAAGTTCTATGGCCTGCCCGGCCTGCGCTGTGGTTTCGGTTTTCAGGGGAAGGGCCATGAAGACTTTGCCAATTACACCAACAAATATCTGGGCTACAACCGTTTCTCAGAAGCCGTGGCTTTAGCAGCCCTGGACAGCGAAGATTATTATCGCGGTGTGGCAGACGAAATGGAATGGGGACGTCAGCTGTACAAGAAAGAGTTGGGAAATCTGCCAGGCTTCAAGGTCTATAAGTCAGTGGCCAATTTCATTCTTATCAAGTATCCCATTGAGATTAAAGAGAAGCTGCAACAGGCCTTGGCCGACCAGCACTACAAGATCAAGTTCATGGCCGACAAGGGACTGGAGTCTTGCCTGCGCATCACACTGGGACGCAAGGAACAAACACAGACCGTAGTCGACACCATTCTCCGCTGCATAAACTAATGATTGGGGTCATTCTTGCTGCAGGCATGGCCAAACGCCTTCGCCCGCTTACCGATGCAAAGCCAAAGTGTCTGCTTGAGGTGGGGGGAAAGACCTTGTTGCAACGCACCGTTGATGCCATGACACAGACAGGCATCTGTGAGTTCGTCGTTGTCACGGGCTATAAAGCTCCTATGATTCAGGAGTTTCTGTCGCAGCATTATCTTGGACAATCCACACCGCTCTCAGCAACGCCCTCCTTCCACTTTATCGACAACCCCGACTACGAACACAACAACAATATCTACTCGCTGTGGCTGGCAGGCCAAATCGTACGCGGAAAAGACTTCCTGCTCATGGACAGCGACATCCTGTGCGACGCGGCCGCTGTAGCAGCAGTGGCCAGTCAGGACGGCTCCGCATTGGCACTAAACCGCCATGAACTGGGCGAGGAGGAGATGAAAGTTGTCGTCGATGAGAACATGAACATCACCGAGATCAGCAAGGCCTGCAGTCCGCTCAAGGCTCTGGGAGAAAGCGTCGGCATTGAAAAAATCACTGCCTGCTACTCGGAAGCCCTTTTCCAGGAGTTGGACAAGATGATAGAGCAAGAGGGGCTCATCGACATTTTCTACGAACAGGCCTTCGAACGACTTATAGCCCAGGGACACACATTCACCGTGATAGACACCACCCGCTTCTTCAGCTACGAACTGGACACACCCGAGGACTACGAGCAGGCCATCCGGTTTATCCCCCAAGAACTATTATAGTCCCCTATACTGAATATCAAACAACCTATGAGGATTCTACTATTCTGTGAGAACAAGTATGCCATCGACATCCTGCATCCGCTGCAGGAAGAAGCTGATAGAGAAAGAGCAAACGATGTCCTGTGGTATGTGCATAAACCGAAAATCAGCCAGTTTCCGCTGGACGGAAAAGTGCGGTGGACCCATTCCATACAGGAGGCATACGATTTCCAGCCAGAAGCGGTATTCGTGCCGGGCAACATTGTCCCTTATTATCTGTCAGGGGTCAAGATACAGATATTCCACGGCTATGCGGCCGAAAAAAAGGACCATTGGGTCATACGACGCTATTTTGACACCTACTTTACACAAGGCCCTTTCTTTACCGACGGCTTTAAGAAGTTGGCAAAGAAGTACAAGGACTTTGAAGTGCTGGAAACCGGCTGGCCCCGGCAAGACTGGATATTCCATAATTTGCACAGTTTCGATACGGAGCGCGAGCAGTTGCTGAAAGAGAGCGGGCGCTCAAGAATCGTACTCTATGCCCCCACGTTTTCGCCCAGTCTGACCTCGCTGCCCTACATGCAACAGGCGCTCACCGACCTTGTCAGCCAGAAGGACGTGTTACTGTTGCTCAAGTTCCACCCCTTGACCAAGCCTGAAATCAAGGAGGAATATCGGCAGCTGGCCGCGCGCACCGATGGCATGAGGTGGATTGACGACTATACCGTGACGAAGTACATGTTCATGGCCGACGCCATGATCAGCGACACCTCATCCACGATTTATGAGTTCCTCCTGCTGGACAAACCCGTCATTACGCTGCGAGCCGTTGCCAAAGACCTTTATTGGTATAACATGCAAAAGCCCGAAGAACTCTGTGAGGCCTATGACAGGGTGATGGCCGATGACACTTGGAGGGAGAAGCGCCAGTGGATTATCCAGAACTATGACCCCCATTTAGACGGTCAGGTCGCCCATCGCATGTTAGAGGGAGCCCGCGACTACATTAGCCGCCACGGTGTCCCCACTCACCGCAAACTGAACCTATGGCGGAAATACACCAGCATCAAGACCTTTGGGCGCGTCAACCGTCACCCTTTGGACTTATTGCCACCAGAGAGTTAACACAACTGAGCACGCCGTTTTCCGTGCGATGGGATTAAGAGAGAAAAAAGTATCAAGAATGAAATTAGAGGCTATCGTGAGAGCAAACGCTCCACGATAGCCTCTTTTTTTATGCCCGTCAGGCAATGCCAGTCGCCGAAACGGCACGGGCGACTCCCATAGATGCTACAAGGGCGACAAGGCAGGTCGAGTTCCACGACGTCCTCCATTCGCTGCCCCCAGCCCAAGAAACCACCCAAGGGATGCGTCGCCCCCCAAATGCTCACGACACGCACGCCGGCCAACGAGGCCAAATGCATGTTGCCGCTGTCCATCGTCAGCATGGCATCGAGCGAAGCCATCAGGTGCAGTTCGGCTGCCATATCTTCAAGCCGGCCGACCACCGATTCCACGCCCTGATAGCGAGCAGCCCACTCCTCCATTTGCTGCTTCTCGGTCGCCCCGGCACCAAAGAGATAGACCTGAACTCCCCGTTCTGACAACATGGCCACAACTTGCTCCATCAGGTCCAGAGGATATATCTTTCCCCGATGAGCCGCAAAGGGGGCTATGCCAATACGCGGAACGTCAGACTTGCCATGGGGGATGGGGTCTATGAGCCGGAACGGTTGCGTCTCGTCTATCACGATAGGGAAACCCATCCGTCCCAGAGCCTCGTCATACTTCCGAAAGGCAGTCTTCTGCTGGTGCTTCTCGCCGGCTGCAACAAAGGCACGGCGCGCACGTCGCTCCTTATGGATGTGGTCGACGGGCAGGCCTGCCAAGCGGAAGCGCCAGCGCAAGAGTTTCGTGCGCAAGACATCGTGCAGGTCACAGACATGCGTGGGCGACAAAGCACGCAGCTCTCTGTACAGGTGTGAGACGGAGAGCCCATGCGGATTTATGCCGAAAAAAGACACGTTCTCCGGCAGAAGCCGGATGATGCTGCCAACGAAGGGGCGGCTTACGACCGTGATGTGGACATGGGGATACTGACGTGCCAAGGCATCAATGACCGGGACGGTCATCAGTATGTCGCCCAAGGCCGAGAAGCGTATCAGCAACAGGTGGGTCTCAGGGGAGGCAGGGGAAGAGGCATCCATGCTACTTCTTTGCACCGTAAAGTATGGGATTCGTCGAAGGGTCGTTGTACATCTTCATCTGCTTATAGACGCGCATATACTTCCGTCCAGATTCGAAGTCGTCCAACAGTTGGTCGATAGCCGTGGACAGGTCGATGCGCTGCTGCAATAGCACGTCCAGCTTCTCCTGACACTTCCGACGGTGTTCCTCGGTGGCATCGTCGCGATTCACCTGCTCCTGCATGTGATATATTTTCAGGGCAAGGATGCTCAAGCGGTCCACGGCCCAGGCAGGGCTCTCGGTGTTGATGGTGGCCGTGGGCAAGACTTCTACATCGTGGTACTTCGCGTAGAAATAACTGTCTATCGTCTCCACAAGGTCGGTCCGTTCCTGATTGCTGCGGTCGATGCGCCGCTTCAGGGCCAGTGCCTCCACGGGGTCAATCTCCGGGTCTCGGATAATGTCCTCCAGGTGCCACTGCACGGTGTCTATCCAGTTCTTCAGATACAGATCGGCCTCGATGGTTCCCGCCTCGTAAGGATTCTGTATCGGGGCATCCACATTGTCCGTCTGGTGGTAGTCAATTATTGCACGCTGAAATATCGGATTTGCTAATTCTGTAAACTTCATGGCCATGTTCTTTTAACTTATGAATACTAAGAATAATTCTTCGAAACTATCTACCATCTCACATTTTCCGAATCAAGTTCTTCAATTCGGAGGAGGATATGCCCTCAGTCCTTGGGAGTACGACAACCTCCTTTCCGTGTTGCTGACACCAATCCACGGCCGACTGGAAACCTGCATGAGACTGATCGGGGCCCTTGGCAAACACATCAAAGGGCACTTCCTTTATGATATCTGCTATATTTTGGTATACAATCACCTCGTCAACGTACCGAATGGCCCTAACCATGTAGCAGCGTTCCTCTGTGGAGTAGACCGGGGTCGTATCGGGCTTGTAAGCCTTCACCACACTCGAGTCCTGTACGGCAACTATCAAGTAGTCCCCTAAGGCCTTTGCCTTACGGAACAATTCAACATGCCCAACATGCAACAGGTCGTAAACGCCCACAGTCAATACTTTCCTCATTTCTGTTCTTCCTATTTTTCAACAAAATTACAAAATATTCGCAAATATACCAAAGCTTCCTTTTTTTTTTGTACTTTTGCACATATATAAACATCTTACCGACAGGAATCATGACAATCTCAGAAGATTTCTACCAAAAAGAGACTCGGCAGGGATACACTATCAGCAGCGAAATGAAAGAAGTATGGGCCGTGAGCCTGGAGATGACCCAGCAACTCATAGAAGTATGCCAACGCCACGGACTGCAATGCTGGATTGACAGTGGCACCTTGTTAGGGGCTGTAAGACACGGGGGATTCATCCCTTGGGATGATGATATAGACTTTGTCATGTTGCGCAAAGACTACGACAAGTTGGTGTCTGTCGCAGCCAAGGAGTTCAAGCCCCCCTACTTCTTTCAAACGACATACAGCGACAACGACTATTTCTGCGGCCATGGCCAGCTACGCTGCTCTGGCACGACCTCACTCAGCCTCAACGAGCTCTCCCGCCAATACCACAGAGGCATATTCATCGACATCTTTGTGCTGGACGGATTCATCGAGAACCCCTTGTTACGATTCTTCCACCGAACGGCCACAATGGTTCTAAAAAAAGTGATCCGGGGAAAGCTGAGACATAAGGATGAGAATATCAGTCTTGGAAAGAAAATTGTTGCCATCCTTTCCAAGGGCATCTGTCGGGCCGTGCCATACCGCACTCTGTTCCGGTGGTACGAGGCTCTTTTCCGCTGTGTCGATGCCGACACCCACCAACGCGTGTCTGTGATTTCGTACAAATACAGCACTCACCGCCGCATCCGGCTTCGCAGCAGTTACGAGCAAATGGAATGGATTCCCTTTGAAGGAATCAAGCTGCCGGCCCCGAATAATACCGACGATGCACTGCGCTGCTACTTTGGAGCCGACTATATGACCCCCAGGAAGGAACCGACGGCACATGGCGAGAAGTACCTTGACGGGCGTCGCCCGTATGAAGAAGTTGCAGACCTGTTGCGCGAGCATCCCGAATTATTCGACGAACGCATCCAACGGCTATACCACTGCAAGTGACGGACGGAGTCAGCGACGCTTCAGTACCTTCCTTCTCCAGCGCTTCTGTCTCTCCTGATAGCGAATACGAGCGAATACGTCCTCCACGAAAGCCTCCTCTCCCCAACCTCTCAGTCGCGCATAGGCCAACAGTATGCGTCGTGCCAAAGCGCGCGTATGCGTGATTCGCCACATATCGTCCACGGTCTGCTGATAAGAAGGCATCCCCTCAACAAACACGGCACGGTTGATGTCAATCAGGGCAAAGTGCCAAACGCCCTCCCCCCGGTTCTCATAGAGGATATTGCTCAAGTTCAGGTCGCCATGCAATACCCCCAGCCTATGCAGGCTGAGGATGTATTCAGCCAGGCGTTCGACCATCTGTTCATCCATCTCTTGGCCAAGGTCGTCGAAACAATCGCATGAAGGACGACTGTCTTGCTCCGAAATGAAATATCCCCTGTCGAATAGTCCAGAAGAAGTTGTTTCGATGTAAGCCACAGGCCTGGGGGTGTCAATCCCCAAGGCGAGGAAACGCATGGCCTTTTCATAGGCTTTGCGCGCTTTCGTAGAGCGGAAAAAAGTGTAAGCAATGCGTTGAAACCAAAGTGGGAGCTTAAACCTCTTGACAATCAGAGGACGCCCCTGACAGTCAAATCGTTTGACGGTATTCCGCCCGTCATGCAATATATCCCCCTGCCGTTCAAACAAGGCCGGCAACGATTGTACAAATTCCATGCACTCCTGATAATCGGGGTTCAAAACAAGTACTCTTTTCCGCATAGTCATATAATCCACTTGACGTGGAATCTGTATTATGAGTGCAAAGATACAAAAAAAGGTGTGTAAAATCCTCCTTACGAATATTTTTTATTTTTTCATTCTGTCTTTTTCAAAAAAAGTGTAATTTTGCACATAATTAAATACTCCCATCATGAGAAGATGCTATATTAGCCGCAACTACAAGAATCCGGGTACAGCCAACGGCAAAGCCAAAATGGACATTGAAGATATCATGCAGGGCATGGGATTCAAGAATATTGGATTGACCCGAAGCACCCATAAGAACAAAGTCCTTGACTTTATACTTACCCTGTCCGGCATCATCAAGGCTCTCTGTCTGCTGCGCCCAAACGACATCCTTGTACTTCAATACCCCATGAAGAAATATTACGAAATGGTCTGCAACGTAGCGCACCGCCGGGGAGCCAAAGTCATTACATTGATTCACGACCTGGGCTCGTTCCGGCGCAAGAAACTGACCGTCGCCCAGGAAATACGCCGCCTGCATCATTCGGATGTCATCATCGTGCATAACGAGCACATGAAACATTGGCTGGAGCAGCAGGGATGCCAGAGGCCCCTTGTCGTGTTGGGCATATTCGATTACTTGTCGGCACAGGTGCCCCTCGCCGAAAACGGCTCTGCCTCTACCCAGAAAGATGCGGCCGCCCAACCTCCCTACAGCCTTTCCTTTGTAGGCAACCTCAGCTATAGACAGAATTCATTCCTATATGAGTTGGGCAAGCACATGACACACTCCCAACTATACCTCTACGGAAACAGGTACGAAGAAGAAAAAGGTTCGCCCGCATTCCACTACATGGGCTTTACCATCGACACCGATTTGATTCAGCACAACATGGGCGACTTCGGTCTGTCCTGGTATGGCAACTCCCTTGAGGAAGGAGTTGGGGATTTAGGCGAGTACATGAACTTCAACAATCCGCACAAGGTGTCACTTTACCTTCGTTGCCACACACCCGTCATCCTCCACACCGCTGCAGGTCTTGCAGCCTTTGTCAAGGAAAAGGGCATCGGCATCTGCGTCGACAGCCTGACAGACCTTGAGGGAAGACTTACCGAAGTGTCGGCAGAGGAATACAGTCAAATGCGTGAGAACGTCAAACGCATAGCTCTGCAACTGGCCGACGGGCACTACACCCGCACTGCCATAGAGGCTGCCATCGCCCAGTTGCTGAACTCGTGATGGAAGGTTGATTATGTCGGCAGCATTTTATACGAACGAGAAGATGAAAAAGCAATTCAAGGCTGCCCTGTTTGACCTCGACGGGGTGGTTCTCGACACAGAAGGGCAATACACCGAATTCTGGGGAGGAATAGGGCAGGAACTGCGTCCCGACATCCCTGACTTCGGACAACGTATCAAAGGGCAGACGCTCACGCAGATATTCGATGCATGGTTTCCCGGCGACACATCGTTGCAAGCCGACATCACACGTCGGCTTGACGACTTCGAGGCCCACATGACGTACCAATACATTAAAGGTGTGCACGCATACGTAGAACACTTGCGCACGCAGGGCATCCACACGGCCATAGTCACCAGTTCGAACCAACCGAAGATGGAGTCCGTCTATCGCTCACGGCCTGAACTCACAGCACTCTTCGACCGCATTCTTACCGCCGAGGATTTCCGGGAGAGCAAGCCCTCGCCTGACTGCTATCTCCGGGGAGCCGCTGTCTTTGGGCTGTGTCCCGAAGAATGTGTTGTGTTCGAAGACAGTGTGAACGGGCTGAAGGCCGGCCGTGCAAGCGGAGCCCACGTCATCGGACTGGCCACAACCAACCCCAGAGAGGTAATAGAAAACCTTTGCGATGAGGTTATAGACGATTTCACATCACTCCCCCTTATAGAGGAGACGGAGGAGACTCTCATGGGGAATAAGAAGGGGGCAATATGAAGATCATAGTTGATGATAAGATACCTTTCATTCGCGGACAGGTGGAACGTCTGGCCGATGAAGTGGTGTATCTGCCCGGCAGCGACATTGCTCCCGCTGACGTGCGCGATGCGGACATATTATTAATAAGGACTCGCACGCAATGCGACCGTCGTCTGCTGGAGGGCAGCCGGGTACGTTTCATTGTCACCGCCACTATTGGCTACGACCATCTGGACACCGACTACCTGCGCGAGGCCGGCATTGAGTGGACCAACTGTCCAGGCTGCAATGCCACGAGCGTGGCACAATATGTCCGCAACTCGCTCCTTACGCTGGAGCGTCAGGGCATGGTCAGCCTGCAAGAGGCCACCCTTGGCATCATCGGCTACGGACATGTGGGCAAGGCCGTTTATCAGGCCATGCGTCCCTACGTCAAGGAAATACAGGTGAACGACCCACCATTGGTTGATGCTTGTAGGGACGCGACATGCGACGTCCGAGATGAAGCACACAACGATGCCAACATGCGGATGCGACACGCTGTGTCCCTACAGGAAGTGGCGGCCTGCGACATCATCACCCTCCACACCCCGCTCACCTTCGACGGCCCCTACCCCACCCACCATCTTGTGGGCGAGCCGTTCCTGCAACAACTGACACGCCGCCCCATACTCATCAACGCCGCCCGCGGCGGCGTGGTGGACGAAGCGGCACTGCTGAAGGCTCTGGACGCGGGACTGGTCCGCGCGGCCGTCATCGACACCTGGGAGGGCGAACCCGACATCAGCCGTGCACTTCTGGAACGCGCCGCCATCGCCACACCCCACATTGCGGGCTACAGTGCTGACGGGAAGGCCAATGCCACCCGCATGACGCTGGAAGCCGTGGCCCGGTGGATGGGGCGCAAGGAGGAGTTCGACATCCGTCCCCCACAGGCCGCCCCCAACCGTACGGCCCTGAACTACAACCCGACCGACGACAGTCTCCCCCTGAAACTGCATCCCGAAGGTTTTGAACAGCAGCGGGGAAATTACCCTCTCCGACGCGAAGCGTAACCGTAATCGACCCTAAACAGCCCGATTTTGCCGCCTCTTTATTGCACAAGGCATACCCTAGTGTGCAAAAAAGAGCCGTTTTTTATACATTTATTTGGTAATTCGGGCGATAAGTCGTAACTTTGCAGCCGATTTAAGGATAAACATTACTAATCAAAACAAAAAAAATTACCATTATGGCTGAAATTGAAGCAAAAGTAAAAGCTATTATCGTTGATAAACTGGGTGTTGACGAAAGCGAAGTTGTAGAGGGAGCAAACTTCACTCAGGACTTGGGTGCAGACTCTCTGGACACTGTAGAACTCATTATGGAACTGGAGAAGGCTTTCAACATCACCATCCCCGATGACGCTGCCGAGAAGATTGCAACCGTAGGCGATGCCATCAAGTTTATTGAGGAAGCTAAGGCTGAAGCCTAAGAATCAGAAAAAGAATTAGAAAGGAAGTTAAAGAGAAGTTAAAGAGTATGGAAGTGACAATGCTTTTGTCCTTTTAGCACCCCTTTAACTTCCCTTTAACTTCTTTTCCATTCTCCCAAAAGAAATACTTATGGAACTGAAAAGAGTTGTTGTTACAGGTTTAGGTGCCGTTACGCCCTTAGGCAACACAGCCGAGGAAACTTGGAAGAACGTGTTGGCAGGCGTGAGCGGTGCTGCACCTATAGCACATTTTGATGCCACCAACTTCAAGACCACCTTTGCCTGCGAAGTAAAGGGGTTCGATGCTACACAATTCATCGACCGTAAGGAAGCACGCAAGATGGATCCATACTGCCAATTCGCCATGGCCGCTGCACAGATGGCCATGGAAAACAGCCAGCTGAACCTTGAGCAGACCGACCTCAACCGTGTGGGCGTTGTGTTGGGCGTGGGCATCGGTGGTATGCACACCTTTGAAGAGGAGGAGTGGAATTACGAACGCACTCACGAAACGCTGGGTCCGAAGTACAATCCCTTCTTCATCCCCAAGATGATTGCCGACATCGCTGCCGGACAAATCAGCATGAAGTACGGACTGCACGGCCCCAACTACATCACCTCCAGTGCCTGTGCCTCCAGCACCAATGCACTGGCCGACGCCTTCAACCTCATCCGTCTGGGCAAGGCCGAAGTCATGGTCACCGGTGGTGCCGAGGCTGCCATCTACGAAGGTGGCGTGGGCGGTTTCAACGCCATGCACGCCCTCTCCACCCGTAATGATGAACCTGAAAAGGCCAGCCGTCCCTTCAGCAAGAGCCGCGACGGCTTCGTCATGGCCGAGGGCAGTGCCGTGCTCATTCTGGAGGAACTGGAGCACGCCAAGGCACGCGGTGCGCACATCTACGCCGAAGTGGCTGGTTGCGGCATGAGCGCCGACGCCCACCACATCACCGCCAGTCACCCCGAAGGTCTGGGCGCCAAGCTCGTGATGCGCAATGCCCTGGAGGATGCAGAGATGCAACCCGAAGACATTGACTACATCAACGTACACGGCACCTCCACTCCCGTGGGCGACATCTCCGAAGTGAAGGCTATCAAGGATGTCTTTGGCGAACATGCCTACAAGCTGAATATCAGCAGTACGAAGTCCATGACGGGTCATCTGCTGGGCGCTGCGGGAGCCATCGAGGCCATGTTCAGTGTGCTCAGCGTGGCCAACGACATCGTGCCTCCCACCATCAACCATGAGGAAGGAGACGAAGACCCCGAAATCGACTACTCATTAAACTTCACGTTCAACAAGGCGCAGCAACGCACCGTGCGTGCCGCCCTGAGCAACACCTTCGGTTTCGGTGGGCACAATGCCTGCGCCATCTTCAAGAAATTCGCCGACTAATGCCCTAAGGTCCCTAAAGACCTTAAAGACCCGAAAAGACTTTAAAGACCCTAAAAGACCTTAGAACGTGGATTTCCGAGACCTTATAACACAGATAAAGCTCCCCTTCCTCAAGGATAGGGAGCTTTATCGTTCTCTATACAACATCTTAGGGTTCTACCCCTGTGATATCCGTCCCTACAAGGTGGCCATGCGCCATCGTTCGGCCTCAAGACAGAACCTGAGCGAAGACGGCAAGCGCATCAACAACGAGCGGCTGGAGTTCTTAGGTGACGCCATACTGGGCGCCGTCGTAGGCCACATCGTCTTCAAGCAGTTCCCCAGGAAGCCCGAAGGTTTCCTCACCAATACCCGCAGCAACATCGTGCGTCGCCAGTCGCTCAACAGGCTGGCCAAAGAAACGGGGTTCGACAAACTCATCATTGCCAACTACAAACCCACCACCCACAATGACTATGTCAAGGGCAATGCTTTCGAGGCCCTGGTGGGTGCCATCTATCTCGACCGCGGCTACGGCCACTGCGTTCGCTTCGTGAAGAAGAAAATCATGGATCAGCTCGTCAACATCGAGAATGTGTCCAAAGAGGTGAACTACAAAAGTAAACTCATTGAATGGGGGCAGAAGCACAAAATCAATATCGATTTTCTTGGCGAAGAGGGCAAGGAGGACGGCGGCGCGTCGCCCATCTTCTGGAGTTCCATCATCATTGCCGGTGCGGAATGCGGCCGCGGTAAGGGCTACTCGAAGAAAGAGAGCCAGCAAAACGCAGCCCGCGAAGCCCTGGAAAGGATACATAAGGACCGAAATTTCGTCCTTTCCATCACGGCTCCGAAAGAACTGCAGATGGAGCGCTACGACGACATTCCGTCGGTCACAGCAGAAGAGAAGCAGGCAGCCCAACACATGGATGACGATTCCGTGGACATCGACTTCTCGGACATCACGATGAAAGCCAAGTCGCGCGAGGACATCATCGCAAAAGCAGAAGCACAAGCCTTCGCAGAATAGTGCGAAGGCTTTTTTGTGGAAAAATCCTTACAGAAGGGAAAGGGCGAAAAGACTTTCACGTTCTCGCTTTCCTTTTTTATGAGGCCGAAATAATTTTGCGGCTTCAAACTTGTGTAAACTTTCAGTTTTCACTATCTTTGTACCAATTGAAGGCGTAACCGTGCTTCTTTCCTTTGTATCGAAATCGCCAATTTCAACCAATGAGGAGGGAGCGGAAGGATACCGCCCGACTGTATGTAGTACGTACACATACGGCTCCGCGCCGGTGTGCAGCTGCATATACGGCGTGGGGTATATCATTCTGATTCGTTCATTGGGAGGTGTTTGGCGATACCTGATACAAGATGGGTTAGAACGGAACCCACGCTTTCTCCGTATGCCATGGAAAAGAACACCTCCACACCACAGCCGCACATCGGTCACCTCATACGCCAGGAAGTAGAGAGGCAAGGACTGACCGTTGTTGCGCTGGCTCGCATGCTCAGTTGCAGCCGCACCAACATCTACAAGATTTTTGAGCATCGAAGCATCGATACCGCCCAGTTGCTTCGTATTTCATCTCTGCTCCACACCGATTTCTTCCGTTTCTATTCGGAAACCCTATAAACATTATAGATACTCAAACCATACGCCCGACTTCTTGCCGCAGACGTATGCCACAGGCGGACAGTCCCCTTGTTTGAGATTATCGATGTACAAGGGTTCTCCTTCTATGATAAGGCTGCACTGAAAGGTGTCACCAACCCGCAAGCGGGTGTTCTCTGAGGCGATGACCTCGAAAGACAAATCTCCCAAATATTTCACATCACAAACCCTTTGCGGTTGCCAGGTCAACCGTAAGCGATGGCCATATTTCAGCGTTTCTTTCACGCTTAGCCGGCGGTTCATCACAGGATTGCTCTGTTGCTCCTTGGGCAGGAGGGCATTCTGCTGATAGTCTTCCCAGTCTTTATAGCCCAAGAACTGGGCAAGAATGCCGAGCGTGCTGTTGCGCGGTTCCACTTCATCGACATAGCCCCAAATCCTCATGAGCGTGGAACGTCCCACAAAGACACGCAACCGGGCGTAGATGCGTTCACGGAGGTAGTCGAAGTCTTTGGGCGTACTGAGGGTTCTTCCCAACGCCGTTTCTATGTCAGTCCTTAGTTGTGCGGTTGTCATCCTTCATGCTGTTTTGTAAGTCTTCAGCCTTCAGCCAGCCTTTTCTAAACTCTTCGAGGGTCATTTTCAGATTGTTTTCCACCGAACGTTTCTCCATCTCGGACAGTCCTGCCGAATGGTTCTTGATGTAAGAGCGGATGCTCCGAAGTCCCACTTGGGACATCTCGTCAACACTCGTCACGAATAGTATCGCCTCACGCAGGCTGTCCACGCCCTCCACAAAGCACTTGTCTATTCGCTGCTGGCTCAGTGCCTTCTGGCGTGCCTCCTCTTCGCTCTCCTTCCGTTGCTGATTCTCTGCGGAAAGGAACGCTATCTCCGCCTTTTGCATGTCTGCCTCCTTCTCGTTGTCCAGGGCAACCTTCTTCAAGTGCTCTATCTCTTCCTCCTGTGCCGTCAAGGTACGCTGTTGACTGCCGATGGTTTGATGCTGGCTGCTGATTGTCCGGCTGAGCGATTTCTGTCGGGCTGCAAGGCCAATCACAAAAGTCAGTAATATAGCGAACAGCGCAGCAATCCCCACGAACAGCCAACGTCGGCTTCGGGCGTTGTGCCGCCTTATGCCATCACGCAGTTCCGTCATGTTTTGGAACCGTTCGTCTATTGGCATGAGGCACCGCCTGACAATAGCATTATAGCCCAAATCCATCTGCTGGAAGACGACGCCCAGACTGTAGATGTCGTTCCTGACATCTACCGTAGTCGCGCTCATCTGTTCAGGCGACATATACTTAGGAGTACCCGCAACCTGCTTCAGTACGGCGTGGCTGTCGGTATCAGCCAACCCGAAATCAATCAGCTTCAAGTTCTCTCCATTACGGGCGACGATGATGTTTGTCGGCTTCAGGTCGCGGTGCACAATCCCCTTACTGTGGATATAACTGACGGCATCGATAAGTTCATCAGCCACTCTTCGGCGAGCGCTCAAGGTGTGCTTGTCCTGCAGCCACTCCTTCAGGGTCACCCCGTCCACATATTCCATCACGATGGATAGCCCCATTCCCTCCACATCCTCCAGTCCGATGGCCGTCACCACATTGGGTTGTTGCAACTGCATCAATATCTCCAGTTCCTTGCGGAGTCGCTGCTGATAGGCAGACTCATTTGCCACCTCCTTGCGCAGTCCTTTCAGCAACCACCATCTCCCATAGCGTTTCCCTTTCGCCACGATGTTCACTTCCGACACAGCGAGCACCTCCACATCCGTGAATTCACGGCTGATGCCCTCAAAGGCATCAACATTATAGCCGGAGGCGGAAGAATCGTAATCGTTATACTGCAACATGGGGCTGAAGTTTCTCTTTTCGATGACAAAAATACAAATTCCTCTTGAAAGAAATCAAATGAAACAATACAAATTGTAGAGATAGCCCTAATTTTGCGACTGAGAAGAGAAAATAGTACATGTAATATAGAATTCCACCAAAAGTAAAATAAAGCAGGAATCTTATGGAAAGAGCAAAGGATGACAAAAGGAAAAGTACAAACATTGGCGAATCTCCAAAATTCGTACAGCCGCCCCACATCGGCCACCTCATACGGCAGGAAGTAGAGAGGCAAGGGCTTACCGTTGTCTCTCTTGCCCGCATGCTCAGTTGCAGTCGCACCAACATCTACAAGATATTTGACCGTCAGAGCATCGACACCGACCAACTATTTCGTATTTCATCCCTGCTCCACACCGATTTCTTCCACATCTACTCTGAATCTTTATAGGAGAATGTACCCAATATGTTTACATGTAAACCAATCGGGTACATCAGTCTCGCAATTTTAAATTTATTATTTCATATTTTTGACGTGAATCTTGTTGAAAATGCATGATTTGCTGTGTACAATCATGATTTTTTCATACATCACAAAGACCTGAAATACCTAAGAAAAACATATGGCCAACTATTACGATTCAAACAAAGCTACATCCGCCAATTCAAGAGATTTCATCTTGAATGGTTCGGATGAGCAACATTTCCCATTTGAGGGGCTATATATAGGCTCTCTCACAGGGGGCAACATAGAACTGCCCGCTTTGATAGACATTTGTGAGGTAAAAGCCTTTTGTATGCTCTATAATAGCGAAGGGACTCGCGCTCGTGTGAATCATGTATTAGAAAAACTGGCCTGGAGAATTGCCATTACCGTTCCAGCCAACCTTTGTGAAATCGTGTTATACAACGGAGGTAACGCAGGAGATTCTTTCAACACCCATTCACGATTGAACAGATATTTGGTAGGAGACCGTGATGATCGGGTCTTGTTTGACGGGAATGCCGATGTGTTTGACAAAGTAGTTAGCGATGCCTACACATCTATCGTCCAGCGCATGTCTGCCATCAATTGTGCCGGCAAGCGCTCGCTCGTAGAACTAAATGAGTCCTTGGGGCGCGATGCTCGCATGAAATATCAGTTCTTCATCTTGACTGACTTCCCCCACCAAGTAAAGAGGCCAACCATGCAGAAGTTGGCACAAATTGTAGAAGCTGGCAACCGGGCAGGGGTCTATGTCATGATGAGCTGGGATATGAATGCAGAGTTTAGCGATGAACACAGCACTTCATCTTTTGATGCACAAGCTATGCTAAAGAAGATGGAGATTCTTTTCCCGAAGGACGGAACATTCTATTTTAGCAACTCAGGCCACGATGACGTACTGAATCGTTTTACGTTGGCACTTGATGATGCTGCCATCGACCCGGCAGAAGCCAACACTTGGGCTACATACATTAATAAAATAGTAGATGTGGCCAAGAAGAACGCCCGTCCCTCAGCCCTGAAGCAAGACTTTGTCCAACTCGAGAGCAACCCATACGAGCCCGTAATGTCAGAAATCAGCGTTACTGTGGGTTTGGATGTCAATGACAAACACCCTGTAACCGTTCGATTCAATTCCGGCGACTACATCCATGCTTTCATTCTTGGGCAGTCTGGTTCCGGTAAATCTGTCTTGATAAACAATATCATCAGCAGCGCCATTCTCAAATACTCGCCTGAAGACCTGATGCTCTACCTGATGGACTTCAAGGGGGTTGAATTCAATCGTTATCGAGGCGTAAAGCATACAAAGGCTGTGCTGGTAGATAATAGCGACCCACAGATGACGCTTGAGGTGCTTCGCGAACTACGTGAAGAGAATAAGCAACGCATCAAGCTCTGGCAAAAGGAAAGTGTCAACAACATTGACGGATATAACAAGAAATACCCCAATCGCCGACTGCCACAGATTCTCTTTGTGGCAGACGAATGTCAGGTCATGTTCAAGGAACATACCAAGAATGACACGGAAAGACTCATCCAACAAGAAATATCAGACATCCTCAACATCATTGCCACGCAGGGCCGAAGCCAGGGAATACACATGCTCCTTGCTACTCAGCAGCTTGACGAAACGGACATCTCTGGGCAAATACTGAAGAATCTCACAGAGTGCTTCCTCATGATGAGTGCCCCATCAGACTCCGACAAACTGGTACCCGAGAGCAGTGATATGACCAGCCGACAGATGACTGGTATGGCATGCTACTATCATAAGCGGGAATTCCAGAGCCAAGTGCAGACCTATTTCGCTACTGATGAAGAACTTGCGGATGTCATAGAGGCTGCACAGACAAAGGCAGCAGACGTGGCAGGCAATGGAGAACATTATTTCTGTGGTTCATCGCTCTTCTATCTTGACCAGAGCAAAGACGAAATCGCCCAAAACGATTATGATTGTCCCGTTGCCCTCATTGGTCAGAACATAGGCATAAACGCGGGAGTCACGATGTTACCCCTTCGGAATGATTTCCTGGAAAACATACTCATTTTCGGAGTCAACAAGGAAGAACAATCCGCAGCAGTTGCCATGAATGCCTTAGCTTCCCTTATGCTTTCGTATCAGCAGAAAGGAATCGCATGCAAGTTCCTTGTCATAGATTGCCTGGTTCAGCAGAACAGCAAATACAAGGCCCTTCTTGAGGAATGGAGCTCCAGGGGATTATGCAAACTGATTCCGCGTCAGGAAAGTGGTGGTGTATTGCACGACCTTGTAGATGACATTTCAAACAATACCGCACAGCCAACCGTCTTGACCATCATTGGACAGGAGCGGTTCATTGAGATGAAACGTAATCTCTCCCTCCAAGGATTGTCTTCTGGCAATAGTGATTGGGACAGTGGTGACGATTTCGACTTAGACTCGCTTGAGCCCCTGCCAGACTTTGACATTGACGAAAGTGCCGCCATCCCAGAGTTGACGAAAGAACAGAAACAGCAGTTGCAAAAGATGCTGGAACAGGAAGACACCCAAGCAGATACCTCACAACGGACTGAAGGAAACGAGGAAGTGGAGAAAACCAGTCTTGCTGACAGAATGACTTTCCTCAAAGCACTCTCTTATATCTTAGACGAAGGTCCCTTGCAGGGAGTGCATACCATGTTGCTTGTGGACAAACCCAGCAACATTCTCTTTGAAGGCGACTACGATGTGAACGATACGGATAAGTTCCGCCATAAAGTCATACTGCGCTCTGAGAACAAGTTCCTCCAGCCCATGCGCTTCAGTCAGGATATCGATGTGGAAACACTCAGCGACGAAGAAGAGCACCTGCGAGCCTACTACTACCCGGAGGGAGACGACCCAGTGCTCTTCACCCCCTATCAGATGCCCGACCAAGCCACCCTATAACTAAAATACCTCAAAAACATAAGAATTATGGCAGACAATAGTGTAATGACCAACATCTCCGCAGTAGAAAGCTACGGAAAGAACCTACAAAAGGCACAGCAGCAATTGCTTCAGATTACTCAGCAGATAAAGAAGCAGACCGAATCAATTGGTCATGTGTGGAAGGACGACCAGTTCCAGAAGTTTAACACCGACTTCAATGAGAATATCTACAAACCAGTGATGAAGGCTGCGACAATGATGGAAACCGAAGCACATTACATCGAGAAGACCATTCAACTCCAGCGGGAAATACAAAAGCTAAAGATTCGCTAACCCCCAAACAATTAAGATATGCCTATAGATTTTTCATTTTTAGAAAATGCAGCCCCTCCCAAGCAGGAGCAGCCGGAACAGAAACCAGACACTGGCATTGTCAATGTCACCGTGCGTGTGGACGCGGACTGCTTCATGCAGTGCGACGGTGAGTATGTGGACATTCAACTGAAAGCCGGGCAGGTAACGAAAACGGAGTTGCCCACTGGACAACATCTGCTCGAATTCCTAAGCACAGAGAACCCCAACGTCAAGGTGGAGAAGATGGTGGATTTCCCCGAGTCGGGAAAGAACTATCTTGTAGTGGTCAACGAACTGAAGGCTGCAATCGCCCCACCCATGCCTCAGGGACAACCCCAACAGGCGACACCCCAGAATCCCTTCCTCGACCAACTGAATCAAATGCAGTGGAACAATCCTCTTGCTCCGCCAGCAATGCCTCAGATGCCGCCATCCATGCCAGGAGAAAATAAATAATGTATAACGAAAAAAATAAGACACTATGAGTTTTTTTGGATTCGGTTCTAAAAAAGAAGCAGAAGAGAAAGAGAGAAAGGAACGCATGGCAAGAGAGGCAAATCTTGCCAAGAACAGCCAAGTGGAATTTGGCTTGCCTTTTTTTGATGTGGTGGACCCTCGCTTCGAAAACTTTGCAGTACCAGTTTCTGTCCAAGGTGTGGTAGTATATGCCGTTGATGACATCGACCGTTTCAACAGCATCAACAAAACAGACGACATCAAGAATGCCACCTTTCAGGAGAATCTTAAGGCGCAAGTAAGGAAATATGTCAAAAGCGTGGTAGTCAATGCTCCTGCTGACAACCAGATACCCGTTCTCTTGTTGGAACGGAAGATTCTGGAGATAAGTGCACTCGCACAGAGTTATGTCACCCCACAGGTGGAGAGGCTTTTCGGCATCAATGTTCGCAGCATTGACATAACAAGCATAACCATCGATAAAGAAAGTCGCGGATATCGCGAACTGAAAGCGGTAACCACGGACATAGAATCACAAACCATACAAACCCGTTCTTCCCTTGGGCTTAGTGCCATGAAACGACAGCAAGAAATGGCGCTCGGGGGGCAAGAAGAGATGCAGCGCATGCAACTGGAACATCAGCGAGAAACTATGCGCATTCAGCGCGAAGAACTGCAACGCGCTTCCCGCCTACAGACAGAAACGAATTTTCTTGGTGCGCATCAGGCAAACCTCAACGCCAGTGTTCAAGCCGCCCAAGGGGGTATGTTTGCCACTCAAACGGCGAACGTTCCACCAATGCCAGGCATGCCTCCTATGCCCGGGTCTGTGCCACCGGTACAATATATGGTAGGCGTGAACGGACAACAAGTGGGCCCCTGCGACTGGAACCAGTTGCAACAGATGGTACAGCAAGGGCAACTAACCCACCAAACCTATGTTTGGAAGCAAGGTATGCCACAATGGCAAATGGCAGGCGAAGTACAGGAACTTACAGCCTTGTTCTCATAAGATATGCTTATATTAATAAAATCATCATTTTTATTAACTAAAAATTATTAACTATGTTTTCAAAAGAATTAGAAAATCTCATTGAAGCAACTCTGATGGACGGTCGCCTGGAAGAGAATGAGAAAGCAGCGCTTGTGAAACGAGCCCAAAGAGAGGGTGTGGACCTCGATGAGTTGGAAATCTACATCCAGTCCATTCTGCAAAAGCGTAAGCAGGAGCAGAACAAGGCTGAAAATGCCAAGCAAGAAGAAATCGATCAGCGCAAAAAAGAGGCACTTGGCCGAATCTGCCCCCAATGCCATCAACCGGTACCTCCTCTTGCAGTAAAATGCGCATGCGGATATGAATTCCAGTCACATGATTCTTTGTCCTCTGTGAAGGTTTTAATGGAAAAGATTGAGAAGATAGAAGCTCGTGAGATAGACATGTCTGGTTTTGATGACGCAACCAAGGCGAAAAGAATGAGAGAGCAAAAAGACCAGAAAGCAAAAGAAATCATCAATGTAATAACCTTGTTCCCTGTACCTAATAACAAGGAGGATATTATCGAATTTTGCTCATTGAGTGCATCTCTTGCCATGAATAAAAAGCATTTTCTTCTTACAAGAGATGGCTTTATTTTGATTTTGGCTGGGGTTGTATTGATTGCTGCCTTGATTTCCTGGATTGCAGGAGGTGAGGGAATTTTCGCTGTTCCTGTATTAGTTTTTGGCGTGATGCCTATATTGCTGATTTATGCGATGAACCAAAACGATGCGGGACGAGCCAACAAGATAGCGAATGCATGGAAATCAAAACTTAATCAGGTTTTGCTTAAGGGTCGCAGTTTCCGCGGAGACCCAGAATTCACACAACAGCTCGATTATTACGACAATCTGATAAATCCCAAGAAGTCCTAATGAAAGATACACAAACGGACTGATAACTATTTACAACAGATTGGTGCCGTGCTCAACACGGCACCAATCAATAAAAGCCAGACTTATGCCAACTACGAACTCACTTATAACGACATTACAAAATTCTACAACATTCCACATGTCATTAGGTTCAAAGGAATTGTTCCACAGCAACTTCCTTCATTGGCTAAGTATAATCGACTGGGATGCTTTTCTCCAGATAATGCGTGACTTCGCCAATGTGAAAAGTTTTTGGTGGGAAAATGGATGCACTCTCCCTGGTTATAAGAACAACTATTGTCCCCAAAATGACAACCTTGAAGTTCGTAGGGAACACCATAGTTTTGACTTGAGTATTTATATCTTAGTTGAAGAGAATACGAAAAACGGCAAAACATCTCAAAAATGGATACCTGTGTTAATCCTCGAGAACAAGGTAAAAAGCATTCCATACAAAGGGCAACTCGACGAGTATGAAAAAAAGGCAAAAGAAGAATGGAGGAAAAAAGATTGGCTTCCTGGCAGAGATATAACATTCATTTTATTGTCATTGTGGAAGGGTACACTTCCTGATCAAGCCTGTCAAGGTTGGAATCATAATTCCTATGAGGATTTGGCGAATTTGATGAGTAACCTTCAGTTCACGAACAAAAAACCACTCGACCAAGACATAATAACTGATTATATCGGATTTATCAATGCATTGAGCCAACTTGCGAATAATTCATGGAAACTACAAAAAGGTATGACCTGGGATGAAGTATATCCGTGGAAAACGACAAAATATTCCGGTGACCAATATGTGAAACTACGCATCCATGATCTGTGGGAAAAAATTCACTATGAACAATTGTTGAGTATGTTGATGGGTGAGTTGCAAAATAAAGGCATCTATGTAACGCAGGATAAAGATGAATATCAAAATCAGAGTAATTCAAAACCTCCTGTTGTTTATTGTGCTTCCAACTATGCCCACAATATAGGTATATTTGAAGCATGGGTAAAAAAGGGGAATGACGACTATATTATCCAAGTACAAGGCGACACCTATTGTAGGGGATTCATTTGCAAAAAAGCGCCAACGAAAATGATTGCAGCATATTTTAAAAGGAATAACCCGCAGTTACAATTCCACTTAAAGGACGACAACGCCCTTACTTTTTACACATATAAGGACAAAAATCCGAAAAAACATATGTACTACTCAAAAGCAGAGATTGAACAAGGAATGAAAATAAGTGAAGTCCTTGACGCAATATGCGACGACATACAAGACATCGTTAAGAATAAACCTTAAATATTATAAAATGGCTCACCACTTTACAGCAAGCAGAATTGCAGGGAAGAAGAATGTAGTCTTTCCTGACGAGATTGTCATCAAAAGCGATGTGGTTATCTATCGCAAAGGGCGCGTAATCGGCTACAAGGAAACGAAGATAGACCGCGATTCCATCGGCAGTGTGTCTATAGATGCACACCTGCTGTTTGCAGATGTCATCATAGAAACCCGCGGTGGCATGAAAATACGTGCCGAGGGTTTCACACGCGGCGATGCCTCCGACATCGCAGACCTCTTAAGTTAGTTCCTTATCATGACAAGTGCAGAATATTACAAAAACGTGGAAGAAAACTATCTCAAAAGGCTTAGGTCTATTGATGAAATTAGAAAAAGCGAGAAGTCGGAAGAGGATTTAAAGGAGTATTATGAATCCATCTTCAAATTGGAGGAGCAGATCAATTTCATCAAGGCGGATGGTACGAAACTAAAAATTGAAGAAAGGCCTTGTGAAACAGTTTGGGCTATTGAAGATGAAATTGAAAATGGGAACACTATGAAAATCATCGAAAAGAATAAAGACAATGCAACCGTTCAGGCTATCATCGCATGGAAGCAGCAGGAAATAATAGCAAAAACCATGAGACGCGACTTTGAATGTGAGTATGAATTCATGGAAGATGCAAAATGGTGGGCCCTAGATGAAAACAATTGCTATTATCAGTACTATTAAATAGGATATTATTAAAATTTTAGAAAATAATTGGGAACGATATCGCAGTTGAACAAAATGTGTATTCATCTCTCTAATGGGAACGGGGATGACATAACGAAAAATCCTTACATCCCTAAGGAATTTCACCCTAACAGCGTTTACTAACATATAAGTAGCAGAAAATTAGCACGATAGAACAATCTTCATATTCCCTCGGAAATAAGATTAGTATTCTTAGACGTGCAAGAATACTAATCTTATCGCTGGAAGAATACTAATCTTGGGGCCGTAAGCAAGTAATCTTATTTTCATAGCCCAACAAGGATAATAAAAAATCTTTACAATCCATCCTTTGTGGTCAAAGGTCCCTCATCTATTTAGCACTTTTGTGCCTACTACTATGTCATAGCCTAATTATTAACCCAAAACAACGAATATAATGGAAACAATAAGCAATTCAAAAGTTAACATTATTGAAATCGCCAACAAGATTGAGGGGCTGAGGAATAAGCGTAGGCTTCATTCGCCCTATAATGTGTTTACGGCATGGGGAATGAGTGAAAACGACCATACGAAGTTGCTATTGGCATTACTTCGCTATCAAGACTCGGTAGGGCGTTACCCACTGCTGAATAGTTTTTTGAACAGATTCACGAAAGGACGCGACAAGATGATTCACTACCAGAATCCATCTGATGTAATCATTCGCTTTAATCCTCGATACGACAAGGATGCAAAACACAGTTTTATTGATGGACTCATCACGTTTTCTGCCCAAGGAAAGCGAATAGCAGTCATCATAGAGAACAAGATTTTTGATGCTCCTGATCAAGAAGGGCAAATTCGCCGCTATATAACCCATATGACAAAAGAAGAGAATATTGCTTTGGAAAATGTATGGGTATTATATATTACGGGAACAGGTACTAAGGAAATCGATGAATGCAGTTATCATCCAAATGACGAGGGCGAAGCGACAAACATCGGCCGACGCTTTGTTGCTCTTGCTTATTACGAGGATATCATAGAATGGCTGAAGCAGGATATCCTTGAACTACGCATTTACCCAGAGTCACTGACAAGTATTGTTCGAGCATACGCTGAGTCACTGGAGAAGGATATTTTCTGCGAGAATGAAGCTGATGCTTGGCGGAAAGACATGTTGTTCAATACGCTGACAGGATTAGGACGTCGTAATATGAACAAGATGACTGACTGCGACTTCGACAGTCTCTATTCTTTCCGCGATTCTGTACAAGAGGTGCGCAAAGATATGGCCAATGCTAATACAGATGAAAAAGAAGTTCGTGCTATTGAGAATCTGTATGCAGTAATAAGGGACCTTATCCACGATATTGAGCAACAGGTCTTCGGCGAATTTGAAAGACTCAGCGAAGAAATCCTGAACGAATGGTGGAAGAAAGAACTGAAGAAGCTTAAAGGAGCCAAATGGATGGCCAAGCATCGTGGCCTGCGTGATAAAGGCTTTGTCCAGATAGGTCTTTCCACAGAATGGGGTACAGCTCATCTGGAATGGAAATCCATCAGTACGAAAAGCATGTGCACCGGGCATGAGTATAATTTGGAATTACATGTTGAGAACGACAAGGTTCTTGCTGAAAAATGGAGGGAGGAACTGAACGCCAATGCAATTCTTTTACCAGCAAAGAAATGCATAAAAGGGAAAGGCGTTACAAGCAGGCTGCTTCGCTATACGTGCCAAACTTCCAAGCCAATTTATAAGATGAGCAAAAAGGAACTGACGGAATTTCTTACAGGGGTTTATACAATGGATTTAAATTTCTGCTGTAGAATGCTTGTAGAGCATTTCAATGATTACAAATGAATATATTAGATGCCTCTTTAGAGTGTTTATAATTATTTCTTCTAATTGGATTAGCAGTAAAATAATAGACAATGACTATAGAACAACTTCGGCAGCAAGCCCACGATATGCGAAAGGCTGCAAAAGAATTGCAGAGGAAGATGCAGGAGGTGACCGATCCTGAGGAACGGAAGCAATTGGCTCGTAGGATGAACGAGTTGTTTGCAAAAGCAAGTTCATTGAGGGAGGAAGCCAAGAATCGCCATGATTGGAATGTGAGCATCGAAAGGGACTTCCGTTGCATGGAAACCGATTTGGAGGATTGATGAATTTTTCATCGCGAAGCATGTAAAACTTGAATACCATGAGCACTAATCATGGCGAAGCAGAAGACGCCTTCATCATATATCAGCAGAAAATCCTACACCGCAGACGGGGAACTAATAAAAGATAATATGCCCAGGTCTTGAATTTTTCTCGTAAAGTGACTATATTATAAATGTAAACCCAAAACAACCATGATAAAAAACATTCTTTCACTTTTAAACAGTGAAGCATTTCAAGGACTAAAATCCTATTATGACGAAACAACCCTCTTCAATGTAGTTGGCGCAGAACGTAGTGAAAACCGTCACAGCGCTTTCCTTCGCTGGTTCTTTTCACCTGATTCAAGTCACGGATTAGGCAACAAACCTCTCCGTCTCTTCCTTCGCCTTCTTGCCACACAGAAATGGGGACGGCAAACATTTCAGGAAGAATTGTACAACAAAGTTATTGCAGGCAATTATGAGTTGGAACTATTTGAACCCGTAGAAACAGAAAAGTATGTGGGAAAAATCAAAGCCGACACAAAGAACAACAAGGATCGCATCGATCTGTGGATGGTAGTTGGTCTTACCTATGAGGTTGATGGTGAACAAAAGGAGCACGCATTCCCCATCGTTATAGAAAACAAAATATACGCAAAAGAGGGGGCGAAACAGACGATGCGCTACTATACTGCTATGAATGAGTATTGTGCTTCGAAAGGTTCTGGGTATACTCCCATTGGAGTTCTGCTCTCACCTGACACGAAAACGGAAGCGACTTGTGGCCAGTTTACGAATCTAACTTATCAGCAATTGCTAACGTATGTGCTAGAACCAGCTGCCGCCATTTCCATGCCCCCCGCAGACAAGGCGTATCTCACGGCTTTTATTCGAAATCTCGGACGCCCCGCAGATACAGCCAGTCGAGATTTCTCCGTCCTGGCAATCAGCACACAAGAGCGTAATCTCACGGAGAGTCTCTACAAGGACCATCAGCAACTGTTCAACAAGGCTCTTGTAGCCACTTTCCAACACAATGATGATGTTGTGAAAGACATCCTCGGAAAAGACTTCGATGACAACATCGACGAAGAAAGCAGCAAACTGTTAAGAGAGGTTTGGAATGGCCACGAAGACATATTCAAAGCCGTAATCTATCAGCACTTTGCCGACAAGCATCAGGACCTAGGCAGACTCTTCAAGGGCAACAATCGCGACACATCAAAATACAGGGTCTTTGATGCATCGGACAATGAAATATTCCCCGGCCAACGACTTTCTAAGGCTATGACTGCATGTGCCATCTTCAAGGCATATCTCGCATATCATCCAGCAGCGACGCTTGAGGAATTACGGGAAGCCTTCCCCTGTGCAGACATTAACAGCTACTATAGTAAAAACTATTATAAAGATTTGTTTTATTTGTATGACGAGAATCAAGTTGATGAGAATGGAGACATTGCATTATACTTTACATCCGACAAGCGCAATGGCACCCCTTCTTTGGCAAAATGGGATTTCTATCTAAAGAGCTATCTCCTGCTGCCCATCGAGAATGGTAAACAGAAGGCAATGTGTGTAAAGATGTGGCGGAAAGGTGATTTCGACCGTCTCATCAAGCACATAGAAGATAAAGGATTCGACAAATTCATTACCATTGAGGAGTGTTTGTAGCATTTTAGAAGAGTGGGGAGATTGATATTTTCGAAGAATCTTGAAGAATCTGTATGGGTTGGACGGAAGCAGAAGAGCGGCTATTCTACGACAACGTGAAAAAAGCAAGGGGCATGGAGCCTCTGAAGGCCATGACGATGCTGACAAGGACTTGCATGAACTATGTCGGCGTGAGCAATGGCTATAGCACGATGGCATACTATGCTGGCTGGCACTGGTTGAATGTGTTCAACAAAACGAATCATCCGCTTACGAGGCAGACAAAAGGCATGGTGTTCTGTGAGGTCATGCCACTAATTTGTCCCGAATACTCGCAAGAGGAATACGAAAATTTTGATATAATACAAATTAACCCCGAGCACGAAGAACAAATCCTAGCTCAGATGATGGAACTGTTCGACGAAGAAACTGTCGGTGCCCTTTGTATGGGCTATTGGCTGGGAAATATGTAAATCATCTAATGTCAACGATATGACCACAGAAGAATTACAGCAGAAAGACAAGGATGCCCAAAAGGCCGCTAAGATATTGCAGAAAAACTTGAATACCATGAGCACTAATCGTAGCGAAGCAAAAGACGCCCTCATCATATATGAACTGGAGAAGAGGGTGTGTGCCCTGCCTAACCAGAATGGTAGGCGGCGAGTGTTTATGGATCACATAGCATTCTACAATACGGTGGAGAATGCAGAGGCTGCCATGAGGGTGTATATAAAAGAGAAGAAAGAAGATGTGGGAGAGGAGATGTACTACGATGGCATCATGGAATACCACATCTCTGAGAGGCAGGTATTCAATACTCCCAGCACAGACATAGATTCCTGTATCGGCTGGAAATCCTTCACCGCTGATGGGGTACTGATTAAAGATTATATGCCGAGACATTAAATTATTCTCGCGATGTGACTATATTTTAAATGATGTATGAAACGTGTATTTATAGATATGGACAATGTGCTGGTCGATTTCCAATCGGGACTCGACCAGACGAGTGAAGAAACCAAAGCCAAGTATGCAGGTCGATTGGACGAGATTCCTGGCTTGTTTGGAAAGATGAAGCCGATGGAGGGAGCCGTTGAGGCGGTACGCGAACTGCAGAAGCACTACGACCTCTTCATTCTCTCTACTGCCCCGTGGAAGAACCCTTCGGC
>JAFTEX010000059.1 GCA_017453445.1 Bacteroidaceae bacterium | reverse complement strand
CTGCACGGGACTGACCTCTGTCAGCATCCCCAACAGCGTGACCTCAATTGGTAAGAATGCATTCTATGACTGCACAGGCCTGACCTCCGTCACCATCGGCAATAGCGTGACCTTGATAGGCAATGTTGCGTTTCAAGGCTGCACGGGCCTCGAAAGTATTGTTGTAGAAGATGGAAACACAAAGTACGATTCCCGTGAAAACTGCAATGCAATCATTGAGACTATATCAAATATGTTGCTTGTAGGATGCAAAAGTACAATTATTCCAAACGATGTAACCTCGATTGGAAAACGTGCGTTCTTTAACTGCACGGGACTGACCTCTGTCAGCATCCCCAACAGCGTGACCTCAATTGGTAAGAATGCATTCTATGACTGCACAGGCCTGACCTCCGTCACCATCGGCAATAGCGTGACCTTGATAGACGATGATGCGTTTCGAGGCTGCACGGGACTGACCTCTGTCAACATCCCCCACAGCGTGACCTCAATTGGTTGGGACGCATTCTATGACTGCACAGGCCTGACCTCCGTCACCATCGGTAATAGCGTGACCTCGATTGGTTTTATGGCATTCTGCGGTTGCGATGGTCTAACCTCCGTCATCGTAGGCTGGGACACTCCAATCGTATTAACTTACGATTACATTTTCACGAACGTCGCCAATGCTACGTTATACGTACCCATGGGCACTAAGGCGACCTACGAGACCGCTGAATACTGGAAGGACTTCAAGGAAATCGTGGAACTGGACGACACGGGTGTGACTCTTGTGGACGGTATGGCCTTCACGAACGACGCAGAAACGGAGGCAGAGGAACTCACCTACACCCGCACATTCTCCAACACTGAGTGGCAGGCTCTGTACGTGCCTTTCGAGATGGCATACTCCGAGTGGCAGGCGGACTTTGATGTGGCGCGGCTGAACAACGTGCATCAGTACGACGATGACGAGGACGGCACGGTGGACAGAACGATATTGGAGGCATTCCACATAAAGAGCGGGGCGACCACAGCCAACACTCCGTATCTCATCCGCGCAAAGTCGGTGGGCGAGAAGACGATCACGTTAGAGAACGCCACCCTGTACAAGGCTGAGGAACGGAGCATCGACTGCTCGTCCATCGGCACGAAGTTCACCTTCACAGGCACGTACTCAGGCATATCGGGCACGGACATGTTCGCGAACGGCTACTACGCCATGGGCAGCGGGTCGCTGCATCAGGCTGAATCGTCGGCTAACAACCTCAGCCCCATGCGCTGGTATATGACGGTGACCGACCGCAACGGGAACCCGATGTCGCTGGGCGAAGTGAAGGTGATGGTATTCGGGGATGATGCGGACGGCATCGACCTCACCCCGGCCCTCTCCCAAGGAGAGGGAGAAACGGCTGTGTATGACCTGAGCGGACGGCGGACGGGCAAGCCCATGAAGAAGGGAGTTTACATCAAGAACGGACGAAAGTATGTGGTGAAATAAACGAAGCGTATGAAACGAAGATATGAACACCCTGCGACGGAGGCGATATGCCTCCAGTCGCTTCACCATCTGACGGAAGTCAGCGACATCCCCATCGGAGGAAAGGGCGGCTTCGACGTGAAACGCCACCTGGGTAATTGGGAAATAGAATGGGAAGGAACGTTCTCGGACGAGGAAGAGAACGACGATGGCGGACTTTTCTGAAGCACCAATTGAACGAAGAACATTAAAAGAGGGCTGTGTTGTTCAAATGAACGGCACAGCCCTCCTAATGTGACGGCTACGAATTAAATGGGTCTTTCAATTGATTGATAATTAGATGATAAAATAATTCGTTTAATTCGTGAATTTCTTGGGCGAGCCAAGCGGCAGAGCCGATAACGTAGTTTAAAATATATGAATGTTTTTTGACAAACCGACTCTTTGGGTTTAGTTTAATTAGGTTTCTCCTGGTTTAGAAGTTAGACCTCACAACCTCACAACCTCACAACCTCATAACCTTACAACCTCATAACCTCACTTTACTTCCCACTCATAGAGTCCGGCAGACTTTTCCTTGTTTATCGTGACTTCCAGTCGTACGGCGGTGGTCTTGACGGGCTGGAACTGAACGGTGCAGGGAGCACCCTTCGTGGTGGGGTATTGGTCGGGGTTCTTCACCTCCTGCCACTGGCCGGCCTCGTCCTTATAGAGCAGACGCCACGAATCGGGCACCTTGCAGCCCTGCCAGGGTTGGTCGTCGAACCAGTAGACGGTGGACTGGCTGATGGTGGAAGCCTCGGGGAAGGTGTACGTAATCCATTCCGTCGAACCCTGCTTGGGCCACCAGTGGGTGTAGGGGATGGAGCGGTCGTCGCCGTCCTTCGGGATGAGGCGGTCGTTGATGCTCTGCAGCGAGGGGATGCGCGACGAGGTCTCTATCTTGCTCTGCGAGGCCAGCGTGGGAGGCACGGCGGGACGGGTGGCCCGGAGTTGCCAGGGCAGCCACACCATCATGCGGCCCGGTCCGCGGTGGTTCCAAGCGTAGTAGGGGATGAGCTTGAGGCGCACGTCGCTGGTGGTCAGTTTGCCCTTTTCGTCGAAGTTCAGAATCTGGGCATCGGTGGTCAGCGTCTTGATGCCGTATTCCCCGCCATCCTTGCTCTTTAATCTGGAATCTTGCATATCAAACGCGGGCTGCTGGTTCACGAGGATGCTACCCAGTTCGAAGTCGTTGTCCGGCCATTCGGCGCAGTACACCAACGGACCGCGTTCGATGGCCACACGGCCTTGGTCGGCACTGACGCGCTCCAGGGCCTGCACCAGTCGGGGCTCCATGTCGAAGTGGATGTCGATGCGGTCGCCCTTCTTCCACTTGCGGTCGATTCCGAAATAGCCATTCTCCAGTTGTACATTGTCCATTATCAATTGTCCATTTACCTTTATGGAGTAGCCGAGGCGCTTCGCGTCGCAGTACGAATAGAGGTTGCTGGGCACCACCTGGTTCCTGACCCAGCCGGGGATGCGGATGCGAAGGCGGAACTCTCCGGCCTTGTTCTTGTCGATGGTGAGGGCGATGTCGCCGTCTGTGGGGTAGTCCGTCTTCTGTGTCAGCACGACATCTTTGCCCATGACCTTCAGGCTGGCCGTGTTGCCGCCGAAGAGGTTGACGTAGAGGTCGCGGTCCTTTGTCTGGTAGAAGTAGCCGGGCACGGAGGGGATGAAGCGGCAGATGTTCGAAGGGCAGCAGGCACAGCCGAACCATGCCTGGCGCTGGTGCTGACCCATGGACTCCAAGGGGTTGGGATAGAAGAACTTGCCGCCGTCGAGCGAAACGCCCGAGAGTACACCGTTGTAGAGCGAACGTTCCAGTACGTCGTAGTACTTCGACTCGCCGTGGAGGAGGAACAGACGGTGGTTGACATAGACATTGCCGATGGCAGCGCACGTCTCGCAGTAGGCCGACATGTTGGGCAACTCGTAGTTGCGTCCGAAGGCCTCGCCGCTGCTGGTGGCTCCGATGCCGCCCGTGACGTAGAGCTTCTTGCCCACGATGTTGTCCCAGATGCGGTCGATGGCGCGGATGTAGGCCGAGTCACCCGTCAGGGCTGCCACGTCGGCCATTCCACTATACATATACGCAGCGCGCACGGCGTGCCCCACGGCCTCGTCCTGCTCGATGACCGGCTTGTGAGCCTGCGAGTAGTCGTGCACGATGGTGGTCTTGCCGCGATAGTCCAGGAGGAACTTCGCCTCGTCCAAGTATTTCTTGTCGCCCGTCACGGTGTATAGCTTGGCCAGTGCCATTTCGGGAATCTGATGGCCGGGCACCACGCAGGCCTGCCCCGCATTGGGACCCACCTCGCGGCACACGCAGTCGGCATAGCGGATGGCAATGTCGAGGAACGTGCGCTCGCCCGTAGCCTGATAGTGAGCGATGGCACCCTCCACCATGTGGCCCAGGTTGTAGAGCTCGTGGCTCAGGTCTTCCTCCTTCACCCAGCGCTTGGGGCCAGCCCATTCGTGGGGGTGCTTGGGGTTCATCGTGCGGGCGGTGTAGAGGTAGCCGTCGGGCTCCTGCGCAGAGGCCACGATGGCCAGCACAGAGTCGATGTAGGCCTTCAGCTTCTTGTCGGGGTAGGTCTGCAACAGATAGCTTGCGCCCTCTATGGTCTTATACACGTCTGTGTCGTCGAAGGAATAGCCCTTCACCTTCACCTTGCTCGTGTCCTCGCCCTTCAGTTGCCGGGCCGCAATCTCAAAGTTTTTGTATCGTCCCTCGCTCTCGCACTTCGAGAAAGCAAGGGGGATGGTCACGTCGCGGCTGGCCTGCAAGCGTTGTCCCCAGAACGTGCTTTGCTCGATGCTCACGCTCGTGAACGGGACCGGCTGGATGGGGTAGGTCTGGGCGTCCGCCCAATTGAACATTGAAAAGAAAATTAATGACAGCGAAATTCGTTTCATACAGTTAGTTTTTTAGTGGATTGTTGGGTCAAAGTTACAATTAAATCTGTAATTTAGCAAATTTATTCGTGCCAAGAGATTACTAATAGGAAATATTTGTGTATATTTGCCGTGTAATAATGTCCGTGAGTTATGGAGAAGAAGCAATATCCTGCGATAGACGAAGAAACCCCGATGGCAAACGAGCCAGTGGTGGCAAGGCGGCGCAGATTGGGCGGTTGTGGCCTGACACCAACTCAAGTTCATTTGCTTAGGGCTTTCTCGTACAACAATAGTGAAGAATATGCGCGGGAGATACAGGAAGTGCTGACAAAGCACTTTCAGGCAAAACTGGATGAGGAGTCTGACCGTCTGTGGGACGAAGGGATTCTTGACCAAAAGAAGTTGGATGAACTGCGGCAAACTGATTTGCACGCAAAATAAAGGATATGTCTCGTCTTGTGCTTGATACCAACAGTCTCATTCAGTGCGTGTCTCGTCGTAGTGCGTATCATGAACTTTGGCTTTCGTTTCTTGACGGACGAAATACGTTGTGTGTCACGACAGAAATACTGGACGAATATGTAGAGATTTTGGAGCAAAAAGCAAGTTCACAATATTATCGTTAGTCCTTGACATCATTGTTAATAACCCATATACATTATTCGTAACACCATATTACCATTTCAATCTTATTACGGTAGATCCCGATGACAATAAATTTGTGGATTGTGCAGTTGTAGCCAATGCCAAATACATCGTCACTGAAGATCATCATTACAATGTGCTCCGCACGATTGATTTTCCTCAAGTCGATATCATTAAATTGGATGAAATAATGAAAACACTATAATGAACAATTTAAAAACTTAACGCCTATGAGCAAATAAATCAATAATCGACATATAGGAAGAAGCGTCCGCTTTGAATCTTGTTCTATCGAAATCGGCAAAATTTCACAGAGCAGCAAGAGTAAAGGTTGATGCTCGCGCCGTTAGGCGTGGGCTTTTACTCGAATATGCTGCATAGGTGTTTGCCGATACCTGATAGAACGTAGACGAAGTAAGTAGTCCACGTTTTTTTTATACGTTGCTTAGTATAGAGTTTTCTTAATATTAACTAAAACAATAAACAATGAAAAAGTATTTTGGTATGTTGATGTTTGCCATGATGGCAGTCTTTGGTCTCACGTTTGTATCATGCGGAGACGATGATGAGAACAAATCGGGAGAGATTACTGAAATGTATGGTCTTTGGGTATGCATAACCAGTGAAGATAGCTGGGAAGGATATATTGCGAAAGACCAGTTCGTAGGTGAGGAACTTACGATTAATTCAGATGGTACGTATACGTCTACGGCCGAATCTTTCGGCTATGTAGGCAAGTGGAGTGTGTCGGGTAATTCATTTGTCGCTAAAACAAGTTATGGAAAAACGATTAAGGCTACATTCTCTGTAAGTGGCAGTTATATGACCCTTTCAGGAAAAACTAACGAAGGTGTTTCGTTTAATTATCATTTCAAGAGAAAGTAAAGTTTAAGTTCTTAGATATTGATAAAGTGGACTAATAGCATATTTGATGGCTATTAGCCCACTTTTTTATTTTCGTGAAAGCAGAATGGCTTCTATAATTGAGACTTATATGATACCCTAGTTCTTATCGTCTCTTTTTTTCCACTGTAGGAGATTGTCCGTTGGAAGTCGGTGCCAACGACAGTGACGAGAATCTTTCGCGACGGGGCAGTGGAGCGGTAGCCTCCTTGGCGCTTTCCTATATATAATGTTTGTCGGCGGTCGTCCCAACGGAGGGGGATGGTGGAGAAGTCGCCTTGCTCACACTGATAGCCGTCGCCGCTGTCCTCGTAGAGCGTGAAGGTAGCATTGCGGCCGGGATAGATGCGCAGTTCCAGGGCGGCAGAGTCAAGGGCATCGCTCCACTCTATGGAGTCGGCAGTCAGGGGGAGGATGGTGCCCTCGCGCACAAAGAGCGGAATGCGGTCGATGGGGGCAGGGACGGTGAGGGTCTTGCCTCCCGAGTGGAACTGTCCTGTCCAGAAATCGTACCAACCCGATTGGGGCAAATAGACTTCGCGGGTTAGCGATGCACCCTCAACAGGGGTGGAGCCTGCGGTGAAGTACATCGGCGTAGTGACGGGAGCCACCAAAAGGGAGGGGCCAAAGAGGAATTCGTCCTTTAGGTCGTGGACGCGCCTGTCTTGGGGAAACTCGAAGGCAAGTGCACGTGTGAGCGTGTAGTCATTATGGGTAACGCGCCAAGCAAGCGAATAGGTGTAGGGTAGGAGGGCGTAGCGCAGACGGATGGAGCGCAAGATGCTGTCATAGAAAGGGTCGCCAGGTTGACCAAAGCGCCAAGGTTCGCGTGGGGTATCGGTTCCGTGACTGCGCATAACGGGCAAAAAGGTGGCGTACTGAAGCATGCGAGCATAAAGTTCGCGATAACCCATATCCTCCACGCCTTTGTCGTACTCTCCAGCATAGAACCAAGCCCAACCCTTCTTGGTGAAGAACGCTCCCACATCTACTGACCAATAGGGGCAACCTGTGGCCATGAAGTTGAGACCTGCGGGAATCATCTGAGCAAAGGACCGCCACGAAGCATAGGTGTCGCCGTTCCAAGTGATGGTGGCGTAGCGCTGTTGGCCAGCGTAGGACGAGCGGGTAAGGTTCACCACACGCTTTGCTTGACTCGCTGCACGTTGGTGCTCGTAGATTCCTTGTGCGTGGTAAAGCGAATAGAGTTGGCTGCGCTCGTGCCCCAGGCTTCCGCCCAAAAGGTCGGAACAGAGTCGCCAACGCTGCTCGTGGCTTTCAGCGGTATATTGCTCGCCAAGATTTTTCCAATCGGCATCGATAGGCTCGGAGGCATCGCACCACCAGGCATCGAAACCATTGTCGAAAAACTCCTTGCGCGCATACTCCCAATAAAGGTCGCGTGCCTCGGGGCGGAACGCGTCGTAGGCGTTCGTGCCGGGGATGAGGAAGCCCCGTTGGGCGAAGTCGTCGGCCTGGGGCGAGTTGGAGAAGGTGGGCCAGATGGAAATCATCAGTCGGGCGTGCTGGGCGTGGATGCTGTCGGCCAGCGCACGCTTGTCGGGGAAGTCGCGTGCGTTCATCTTCATGTGTCCCCAACTGCCCGGCTGCCAATAGTTCCAATCTTGCACAATCATATCTATGGGGATATGCTCGCGGCGAAACCTTCCTAAGGTTTGCAACAACTCTTCGCTGCTATGGTAGCGCTCCTTCGATTGTGTGTAGCCAAAGAGGTAGCGCGGCATCATGGGCGAGCGCCCCGTCAGCCAACGATAGGCACTGACGGTCTTGTCCATCGTGGCTCCCTTCATAAAGTAGTAATCGAGTTGAGGGGCAGCTCCGATGTCGATGCGCCCGCGGTCGAAGCGCATTTCGCTACCTGCATCGATGAGCAAGCCGTAGCCAGCGGTGGAGGAGAGCATAGGCACCATCGCCTTGAGATTGTGCTGACAGAGATAAAGCCGTTTGTCGCGCAGGTTCATGTAGTCCTCAATGTGAGAACCAAGACCATAGACGGCTTCGTCCTCCGAGAACTGCCAATGGAGCGTGTAGGCACATGTACTACCTATCGTGTCGCGGCGAAGGATGTCACGCACTTCCTTTTCTCCGTCGGCGGTTTGTACGATGCGTCGAGTATTGTCGTCATACACAATCCTTTCTTCCACAATGCGACGGCCCTCGCGAGGCAAGGTTGACATCTCCCTGCCCAAAACATTGTTGCGTCTGTCGCGAAAGACAATGGCACCTCCATCCAAGGGAATTTCCACGCAGAGGCTGTCGGAGATGAGTTGCCAACAGTGGTTACGGTGCAAGACGTGAATGGGGAAGCGCATCTTCTCGCTATGCTTCACGCAGACGCCTGTGAGATTTGTTTCGTTGAACTCGCCCGAAACGATATAGCGCACTCGGACGATGTCGGGACGCACCATCTGCACACATACTTGCCCACCGTCAGGTGTGGGAAGAATGATGCCTCGGTGGTCGGCTGTGTACCCTTCTTGGGCACTGAGGGGGCATACTTGCAGAAGCAAGAGTAGAAAGATAGCGCAGTGTCTTACCTTGTTCATGAGACTGATTGTCCGCTGCTTTTGGATATTATTCTATTTCTATATTTTAGGACAAAGATACAAAATAATTTGTGATTTGTAATTTGTAATTCGTAATTATTTTATAACTTTGCTCGGTAATTATGCCCAAATAGCTATGGAGAAATTAAAGCAGATAGATTTCCCTCACGTTGATGTCATCGGGTTGGATGATTTTCTGCAAGAGTTAACCCATTAATTTTTACGCCAATGAGCAAATAACAAACGTAAAGACATATAGGAAGAAGCGTCCGCTTTGAATCTTGTCTTCTGAAAATTCGCCAAATTAAAAGAAGCAGTCAAGAGTAAAAGATGGCGCTCACGCTGATGGCGTGGGCTTTTACTCGTATAGGACTGCACAGGTGTTTGGCGATACCTCAGAAGACGTAGACGAAGTAAGTAGTCCACGTTTTCTTTTTGTACCCTATTGAAAGGTATCGAACAAACATTATTCACTTATAAAACTTACGAACGATGAAAACAAAGAAACTATTCCTTATGGCTACCATGCTGCTGGCGAGTGTCTGTGCTTTTGCACAGAGCGGAAACAATGAACCCTTGCGGGGTGACGTGAACGGCGACGGAAAGGTTAACATTGCCGATGTCACCGAACTGGTGAACATCATATTGAATAAAACTACTCCAACTCCACAAGTAACTTACTACTGGTATGTAGGTCAAACAATGCCAGAATCTATGGCATCTGCGCCAACAGTTGATGATACAAACTTCACAAACAACAAATGGCATACAGTTGGCACAACTTTATCTAACATTGGCAAATTAGTCACAGGTGGTACTGCTGGCCAAACATGGTATGTTGCTGTTCCTAAAAATAAATATCAGCCAACAGCAGATGATTTAGTTACACCTGATACATCCTGGTCAGATATAGGAACAATTCAAATTGCCGGAACAGATTATACTGTATTTGACACAGCTATTGAGTATAATAGATGTCCTGCATACTTAAAAGTGATAAATAATTAAAAAATATATAAATTAAAATATGGCAAACTATAGTTATACAAATAATGGAATAAATTTTACATTACAAGATAATGATGTTTTACAATTTAAAAAGTTATCAAATGCAGATGGTTCTATAAAACGTGGCGATATTGTACCTTTAATTAATGCAGTTGAAATTGACTGGAACGAGGCACAGATAAATGGTGTGGCAATGACAACAAGTGGTGAGGTTGTCAATGCTATCAAATGGTCGTCGTTTCAGGAATGTTTCGCCAACTGTTGATGAAGTAGAGAACACATATACGCAACCCATCATCGCGCTGGCGACAGTAGCCGTCAGCGCGATGATTATTTGTGATTATTAGTGTGTTGGGATTGTGACTGATGTTCCCTATGGTTAGTCTTCCATCAACTTACGGTAACGTGCACGTTTGGGCTCTTCGATGCCGATGCGTCCGCGGTCGTAACGCATCTCACTGCCTGCATCGATGAGCAGACCGTAGCCCGCAGTGGAAGAGAGCACAGGCACCATCGCCTTGAGGTTGTGCTGGCAGAGATAAAGCCGTTTGTCGCGCAGGTTCATGTAGTTCTCCATGTGTGAACCGAGTCCATAGACGGCTTCTCCGTTGGTGAATTGCCAATGGAGCGTGTAGGAGTAAGTGCTGCCAATGGTGTCGCGGCGCAGAATGTCACGCACCTCCTTCTCGCCGTCGGCGGTCTGTACGGTGCGGCGCGAGGTTTCGTCGTAAACAATCCGTTCGTCCACAATGAGCCGGCCTTCGCGCGGCAACTCCGTTTTCTCCATACCGATGATGCGCTTCGTACGCCAGTCGCGGAATACTATCCCGCTGCCGTCCGTCGGAATCTCCACAAGGAGACTGTCAGAGACCAGTAGCCAGTCCGCCCCATTCCGCAATACACGGACGGAGAAACGGTTCTTCCCTGGGTGAGGTACGCAGATGCCTGTCGGGTTTGTGTCAAGCAGTTCACCCGAAACGGAGTGGCGCACTCGGACGATGTCCGGGCGCACCATTTCCACACACAACCGTCCGCCGTCTGGGGTGGGGAGGATGATGCCCCGTCGGTCTTCCGTGTATGTGCCAGCCACATTGTACCCAAACGAGGCAAGGCACAAGGCCGAGAAAAGAAGAAGGAATGCAATGCGCTTCATGTTATGTGATTTTATAGTCTTTGATAGTACCTATAGTGACTATAGTTCCTATAGAGGCTATACTATTTATAGAAAAACTAAAAGGGGATACCGTGCAGGGCTAAGAGTTGCTTTAGGCGCGCGATTTCCTGATGGAGAAGGGGGACTACTTCCTGGCGGAGATGTGCCAGTTCGGCATCCTGCTCTTGGCGATAGCCGGTGCGGGCGGCGTACATGCGTTCCTTTATGCCTCCTTGGGTGACGAATTCCTCTTCGAGCGATTTCAGGTGGCGGTTGAGCATGGTGTCGGTCATGTAGCATAGCGTGAGGGCGATGTTTGCCATTTCTTCGTCATTCCATTTTTGAAGGAAAGGCTGATAGTCCTCCAAACGATTGTGCTGGCGGCAAAAGTCTTGCATCTGTTTATAGCGGTCATGGGCTGGTGTCCAGATGGGAAGGTGGCGTGTGAGCAGATAGTCGCGGTAGTCCTCGCGAAGTTCTTGAAGGGAACTGCGTGCCACGTTCAGGAGTTTGATGTGCATCTCGGTGGATGTTTCGCCGTCTTCAGTCCCTTCGATGATATTTTGCTTCCCGCTTCTTGCGGCCTGCACCATCTGGTCAACGGTGCGGTCGCCGTGGGCAGGCAGGAATCTTTGGCAGAAGACGTAGGTCATCTGATAGAGAACCTCCGTCTTCTGATAGTAGAACGCATCGCGCCAAGGTCTTTGCCGCTTGAGAACTTGGAAGCGTGGGTCGGTCATGTTTTTCTTTTTGTAGTTTTTTATTATATTTTTATAGTTCCTATAGTTTCTATAGTGACTATAGTTCCTATAGATTTTTATAGAG
>JAFTEX010000058.1 GCA_017453445.1 Bacteroidaceae bacterium | reverse complement strand
GCTTCTAAGTTTGAACTTTATTTTTTGGCGATTATAAAGGTACTCATTTTCTGTGAGTTACACAAACTTCGAAGCCTTTTTTATTCCTATTTTATGTTAAATTATGCAGGTGCGCCATCACTTGCGAAACTTTAGTTATTATTATCTTTACGCCGTAAATATGCCAAAATGTAGATTATCGAGGCTGGAATCTTATAAACTGAATAAATTCCAGGATGAGGACATCGTGGATGTGAAACCTGCTAATTATACTATACTATGAGACGATTATTCTCTACCATGCTCCTGATGCTTTTCGCCGCGTGCGGAAGCCTGTGGGCACAACAGGATGTCACAAGTACGTATCTGACGAACGCAGACTTTTCACAAGGAACAGCTGCCACAGGACATGTTTATGGTTATGCCAAGGATGGTTCACCATCGGGGCCGCAGACGATTACGGGCTGGACACGAGTCACGACGGGAGATGCCAAGGCGGCTGCGATATTTACCTATGGCAGTTCGTATCAATTGAAGGGCAACAGTAAGTCAGCCCCGAGCAGTGGCCCTGCTACTGGCGGATCGGGCACAAGGTGCCTGGGGCTTTTTGCTGTATGGACAGGGGAAGTGCAATATACCCAGACGGTGACACTGCCTGCCGGTGATTATACCATCAACATACCGGTCTATAACCAAAGCGGTACAAACGTGAACACCTCCTACATGGGGTTCATTCCGAATTCAGGAACCTCCTATACGGTTGCCGCAAATCCGGCTACGGGAGCCTGGCGCAATCTTTCTGTGACCTTTACATTGACGGCATCGACAACAGGTACAATATCTCTTGGCTATAAATCTAACAATGTGGGCTCTGGCAGTTCTCCCCACCTATTTATTGACAGAGTGCAGATAATCTGGACCGACCCGGCCCTTGCCCCGGCCAAACGCAACCTCGACGGTATGGTCAAGAAGGCCGAGGCACTGAACACCGTGCTCGCCAACGGCACACTTGCCTCTCTCATCACCACTATCAAGGCTAAGACCTACACCACCGTGGCCGACGTGGAAGCCGATGCCGCCGCACTGGAGGCCTACTTCCCCTCGGAGACCGTGGCCGTCACCAACGGGACGTTCGACACCGACGTGAACATCAATGCCGGCGGCACGAACTCAGCCACCTTCATCGCCCCTGCCACGGCAGAGAAACCCTACATCTATCCCGTCACGGGCTGGACGCCGAACTTCACGTTCAATTCCACCGCCTCGCAGGGCAACACAGCTGTCTACGGAGCCACCGTCACGGGCGACAACGGCACCAACGGCACCAATCCGCCCGCCTACGACATGTTCCACAAGAACCTCGGCGGCACGCTCCACCTCTCTTCGGGCTGGAGCGACATCGCCCGCTACTATCAGCCACTGCCCCAACTGCTGGCCGGCGACTACATCCTCTATTACGAGGCCAACAACCAAAATACTCTCGCCAACACCATCAACGGCAACTACACGGGCGTGGGCAACCTGACTGCCGGCAATCTCCTGGGCACCAACGACACCTTCGTCTTCTCCACCCTCAAGACCTATCCTTACAACCAGTGGACGGCCTCGGCCACGGGCTTCACCCTGACCAAGCCGCAGGAGGCCGGTGCCAACCTGAACGTCGGCATTCAGGGCACAACCTCGGGGTCGGCCAATGGGGCCAAGCTCTGGATTGACAACGTGACGCTCTATTGGCGCGGATGGACGGTGCCCGACATCAGTGCCCTGCTGGCGCAGCAGATGAACGAGGAGGTGCGTGCCACCCTCGTGGCCCGGCATACGGCTGCCGTGACGGCCAACTCGGCCCGCCCCATTGTGCCCGCCACCCTGGCTGCGGCCCAGACCAATCTCGCGGAGGCCATCGAGGCTGCCCAGGCCAGCATTGCCGTCTATGAGAAGATTCATTCCTATCTGACCCACCTGGGCACGGCCGGCCAGCTCGGCGACATTCCCGTGGCCAGCTTCGAGGCCGACGAGGTCTACACGAAATACAGCGACGGCAGTCTGCCCAACACGGGAACCTACACGGCTCTGAGCGAGGTGATTCCCCTCTACAAGACCTTTGTGGCCGGCTACTGGACGACAAACGCCCCCGCTGAGGACGACGACCTGACGGCCTTCATCGTCAATCAGGGATTTGAGCTGGACCAGGCCAGTGTGAACAGTGCCGCAGGCTGGAGATTGCCCAGTAACGGCTCGGACTTCGGTACACGCCCCATCGGCAGCAGCGGCTCTACCTACTACATGTCGCCCGCTGAGGGCAGTTACCTCTTCAACAACTGGCAGTCGTGGTGGATGACCTGCCAGGTGGCTCAGGACATTGCGGGGCTGCCCAACGGCATCTATACCCTCTCGGCCATCGTGGCCGGCTACGACGGTTCCACCACGACGATAATCGCCAATAATGCAGACCGGGCAGACCAGGTGACGACGGGAGCCGCCAACGGCATACGGCTGGAACTGGAAGCCAGTGTGCTCGACGGCACAATGACCATCCTCGCACAGAGCGTAGGCACGAGTGGGAACACGTTCCTGAAGGTCGACGACTTCCACCTCACATACAAGGGCACGGGCGTCACCGACGGCACCATCAATGCCCTCACGCTGCCCACGGGGCAGATGGCCGCCACGGCCAAGCAGGCCATGCTCGATGCCAAGGCTACGGCCCTCTCCACCCACACGCTGGACGACTACCATGCACTGGAGGCGGCCATTGCGGCGGCCAATGCCAGCGTGGCGACTTACACCTCGATTCAGACCTTCATCACCCGCCTGAACGAAAATGCCCGCCAGAAGGGCGATTACACGGGCGACCTGACCACGACCACCGTCACCAGTCGCCTGTCCGACGGCATGGTCAACGGAGCCGCCGACCCCACCACGGGTACCTACGACACGATGGACGATTTCCTGGCAGAGTACAATGCCGTCATCGCCGACTACTGGGCCGGCAACGTCTATGGCGGAGCCAATCTGACGGCCTTCATCGTCAACCAGGGCTTCGAGCTCGACCAGGCTCACGCCGAAAGTCCCACGGGTTGGACGGTTCCCTATAACGACCTGATTACGGTCCCAGAGAAGGGAAGCTACCCGATTGGGGCGGAAGGGAGCACCTACTACATGACCCCCAACGAAGGCTCGTACCTCTACAACTGGTACGGTTCGCCGGAGAACGAGCACACGACGTGGGAGGCTCACAGCGTGTCGCAGCGCCTCGCCAACCTGCCCAAGGGACGCTATACGCTCACGGCCATCGTGGCAGGCTGGGACCATGAGACCATCAAGAAGCACTCGATACAGCTGAAAGCCGGTGACGACGGACAGGTTCAGCAGAAAATCTACTGGGGCCAGGGCGCAGGTGTGGGCATCCCGGCCGAAATCACGCTGGACCATGCCGACGAGACCACTGCCTTCCTCGTGATGGCAGAGAGCTGGTCGGAACCCGTTGACGGGCACAACACGGGCTTCTTCAAGGCCGACGACTTCCAGCTGACATTCCTCGGCATCGAACCCATGGTCAGCGAAATGCTCACAAAGGTCAACGCACTGTACGCCGAGGCCGTCAACGTGGACCTGGCCGACGAGGGCACACCCTTCAAAATCAAGCGCACCACATACGACGGCCTGAAGTCGGCCATCGATGCCGCACAGTCCATCTACACGGCCAACCGCGCAGAGGACACCCATGCGAAGTACCAGAACCTGCTCTCGGCCTACAACACCCTTGAAGCGGCTCTGACGGACTACGAGAATGCGGAACTGAACCCGCCTGCTGCCGGGCAACTCTATGCCATCAGGTGCAACGCCGGGGGAGTGGACTGGAGCGGAAAGTTCCTGACCGTGAAGGGGGCCAAGAGTGCGGTGGATTCGGGCAGTGCCAACCCCGTAGCACTCCGCTTCTCCGACGAGGCTGGAAGCGTCTATCCGCAGGGACTGACGTTCACGAAAGATCCCTCTGTGCCCAACGGCTTCAAACTCTCCTACACCCGTGGCGACGGCACGCAGATGTATCTCTGCACGGGCACCGCGTTGGGGACTGGCGTGGCTTGGAGCGACGCACAGATTCGTTCTACGACGGTCGGCGGGGATGCACTGACCTTCCGCGTCGTGCCACAGACCACCGCCGACGGAACGTGGTATCTGCGCAACACCGTGACGAATACTTACATCGGGCAGACCGACGATGCCTTCTATACGGGCAATGTCAATTTCGATCTCTCCATCGTTGAGGCCACCCCCGTTGCCGTACCGTTCAGCGTGAACAGTCTGTACAAGTTCTCGACCCTGATGCTCCCCTTCGACATGGAATGTCCCGAGGGCGTGGAAGCCTACACGGTGGACGACATCGAAGGTAATACCATCTACCTGGCTGAGGCTAAGGTGGGTAGCAAGTTCGTCTTCAAGGCCAACGTGCCCTACATTGTCTATGCCCCCGGCGGCTACAGCGGTGATGCCCTGACGGGCTACGGTGCTGCCTACACGGACGAGACCATCACCAGCGAAAGCCTGACGGGCACCTGCACCACGGACCGGACGGTGACCATCCCTGCAGGCATGTATGTGCTCTCACACAAGGAGTATCCCGTGGCCGGCGGCAAGGAGGACCGCGTGGGCTTCTACCGTGTGCAGGCTGGCAGCACCGTGACGCTGCCCCGCAACCGTGCCTACTTCGACGTCTCGTCGGTGGGTAGCAGCGCTCCCGTGAAAGAAGCTTACTTCTTCGGCCCGGACGATGACGAAACAGGTCTCTCCAACCTGATTTCCGGCCAAAACGAGGTGGAGGGCATCTACGACCTGAAGGGCATGCGCCTGCCGCGTATGCAGAAGGGCGTGAACATCATCCGCTTCTCCGACGGCTCCGCCCGTCGGGTGATGGTCCGATAAACTGCAGCTCCTTGAATTATATCGGACGGAGGTGTGTCAAAAATGAAGGAAGTGCGCTTCGCGCAGAAATCTTTCAAATCTATCAAAAATCTTTCAGTCTGTATATCAGCACCTTGATTTGTGAGATTTGGTCAGATTTGTATGATTTCTCGCCCAAAGGGCGACTAAACTTTTATTTTGACACACCCTCGTCTTTGTGAAGTAGCCTTCTGTTACTTCCCCCTGATAATGCGCCCTCGACCAGTGCTTGCAAAAAGAAGTGAGAAAAAAAAGTTCTAAACCTTTGGCTCTTAACTGATAAAGTTGTAAATTTGTCCCCGAAAAGTGTACATCTGCGTGCGCAGATGCCATTTTTTTGCATGAAAATAATAGAAAAGCTAACTAATAACAAAACATTCATGAAACAACGATTACTAATGCTATGTATGGGCATTTTGTGTTTGTGTGTGACTGATACCCTCTTCGCACAGAAGGATATTACGTCACAGTACATCACAAATGCAACTTTGTCTAATGGGACAACTGGCTGGACGGTGACTAACTTTAATGCCCCTCAGCGAGGAAACAACACCGTAGGATGGGCTTCTGAGTCGTATGCGGGTTGGGGTAGTTTGGAGAAAACAAACTATGGTTTGACTCAAAACATTACTTTGCCTCGCGGAAGTTATCGCTTGGTCAATTATTCATTTTTCCGTCAAGGCCTAGCTTACAATACGGATGCCAATAAATCACTTGCCTATCTGAAGGCGGGAAATAACCAGGTCGCAATTAAGACTCTTGGAAGCATTACTGCTAATGGGTATGCCAATTCTCAGGCTGAGGGCGCAAACTGCTTTGATTCAAAGATGTATCGTAATGTAGTAGAGTTTGAGGTTACGAGTGCAAGCCAAACTCTTGAAATCGGTATTACTGGTACATTTGACTTGAAACAATCATGGGTTATCGTGGGCATGTTTGAACTTTTTGACATGAATGACCTGGCCTCGGTAAGTTCACCTACAGATGTCACTTATGAGATAACCAATTCTGGTTTTGAATATCGCGACATGACGGGGTGGAATGTGGATGGTATTGCTTATCAGAACAATAACTGGGCAAATAAGAGCGGTATTGGGTTCGCTGAGAAATGGCAGAATAATGCAGGACTGCCTGATGCTTCTCTTACTCAAAACTTGACAGGGCTGGATAATGGTTTGTATGAATTGTCTGTATACGCCCATAACATAAACCAAGGTAATAACAATGCCGCTTGTGGGGGAATGTTTCTTGAAGCTGGCGGAAGTCAAACAGAAATTGGAGCCTATGGGCAATACAAAGTACGTGCTACTGTCACAGACGGAACTTTGTCTGTTGGTATTCGCTTGAATGGCTGTACTGGTAACTGGATTGCTTTTGACCGCTTTGGACTTGCTTTCTATGGCGACCCGCTGGATGCCTGGCGTGATTTGTTGGCTCAGGCTGTAGCCCGGGCTGAGGCTACACAAGGAACAATACCAACAGCAATATATAATAATCTAAATTCTGTAGTGACAGCAAACAATCGAGAATGGAGTACTGAAGCAGAGTATGAGGCTGCGATTGAGGCTATTGATAATGCCACTGATGCGGCAATTGCGTTACAATCCATCTCTACCCGCTATCAGGAGGTCAGGGCGGCAGTTTTAGCTCTTGACGATGATGCAACCGTATTTTCAGGTACGGCTACAGTGAGTGTGACAGCTGCGGATAACGCCTATAATTCAGCTACTACAGAAAAAGATATTGAGGATGCGATTGATGATCTTCGCTCTGAAGCATCTCGTTTCCTCGGTAGCGTGGCTGTGAATGATGGCAAATATTTCGATATTACAGATATTTTCTTGGAGAATGCAGATTTCTCTGCTGCCGGTGTGGATTTTGTGATGCCTACTGGATGGGAATCTGACTATCGTGGCGGTGATCAGGCAACAAATATCGGTTATCAAGGCGCAAGCTACACAAATGATGAAAGTGGTGTTACCATCGATAAGTTCATAGAAGCCTGGCGTTCAGGAAATGCGGCCATTGGAGATGGTTACCTTCGTCAGACTGCAGAAGGTCTGCCTTTAGGCTTGTATAGTTTGGAAGCTGATGCCATAGCACTGAATCAGGGAGCGGCCGGTACCGCGGTCACAGGTGTTTACTTGTATATAGAGTCAGATGGTGTCGACTATAAAACCTCTATAAGCACTGGTAATGCGGCTCCCCAGCATTTTAAAACAGAATTCACGAGTCCTGGTGATGTGGATATTATTTTTGGTCTGAAAACTGAAAGTACGACTGCCAACTGGATTGGTGCGGACAATTTCGTGGTGAAGTTCTATGGTGATCAGATATCTCAGGCTCTGATTGATGAAATCAATGCCCAGATTCCCAGTGGCATCATGAATGCGACAGTGCAGACAGCTTTGAATACGGCAAAGAGTGATTTTGACGATGATACGAATTTTGCTAATTATCGTGCGTTACAGGCAGCTATTGTGAATGCGAATGCAAGCATCGCCGCATACGCGGATGCCAAGGCTGCAATAGATGCTGCCAACGCCATTCTCGCGAATCACAATTTCGCCACATCTACAGCCACGACTACGTTTGAATCTGCCATCAGTGCCATCGAGACTCCATATAATAATCGCACTCTGGAAGATGCCGCAGCGCGTGCCGCAGGCACTACCTTAGGTGTCGTGCCTACAGGTTGGCACGATGGTGCCAACGGTGCTGCCGTGAAGTACATCGAGAGCGGCTTCGGTCTGAATGGCTTCAATGCGGACCTCTACATCAACACATGGTCCGTAGAGGGCGAAACCGACGGCTCCGGCTTCAAGGTTCCCTTCTTCGAATACTGGACTGGCGACGCCGAGACGTTGGCCGATCACGTTTGGACGGGTACGGTGAGCGGACTTGAGAACGGTCTCTACAGTGTTTCTGCCTCTGTACGTGTACGTGCCACCAACGGTGTGACTCCCACCGATGCCACCGGCATCACCCTGAGTGTGAACGACGGCACCGCAGTGGATGTGACAGAAGGAACACAGGTGGGCGAAAGCCAGTTCAACCTGGGTGCCTACGAGGCAGAAGGCTTTGTTAAGGACGGTACGCTGAACGTTAACTTCGCTGTGGCCGGTGCCAACATCAGCTGGCTGAGCTTCCAGAACGTGAAGTACACCAAGGTTCGTGACCTGACTCCCGAGGAGGCAGCCATCGTTCCCACGGCCATCGCTCTCGACCAGACCAGTGTAACGCTCACCGCTGCGGCCAACACCGTAACGCTGACCCCGAGCTTCACTCCGACCGATGCTACCCCGACCGTAACCTGGACCACCTCTGATGCAGCCGTGGCAACCGTAGTTGACGGTGTGGTTACGGGTGTGGCTCCCGGTACGGCTACGATAACGGTTACCAGCAGCTTCGATGCCAACGTGTCTGCAACCTGTGTGGTGACAGTCAGCTATCCCGAATCTTCTTTTGCAACTACCACGTATATCAACGACGGGGCAACCCGCACCATCTACACCTTGTCCTCGAACAACCTCTTCAAGAATGGTTCGTTTGAATATCCCAATGCCGTTTATGGTTGGAAGACCATCGGGTATGAGACCGATGCCGTGGCCGGCAACTTCACGGTGACGACCACCGGTGGAGTGGATGATGGCACGTTCATCACTACAAACGGTGCAGGCGTCGGTTCTGCAAATACGATTCGTAAGTCTGTTCCCGTAGAGGCTGACAAGAAGTACTACTTTGCTGTCAGCACCAGCGGCAAGGCTCCCGCGGCTAATAACTTCCAGTACAATGCTCTCTTCCAAATGACGGATGCTACCACCGAGGACGGCGTGCTGAAAGCATTTGAATGGCCGCAGGGTGCAGCTAACACGACCACCGAATGGTCCAAGACTGAGTTTGTCTTTACAGCCGACGCTGCTCACCCCTATGTAGGCGTTCGTATGGGCTGGAACGATGCAGCAAGTTTTGACAACTTCGTTCTGGTAGAGGTGGTTGACGAGACCGTGGTTGGTAACGTGGACTATGCGACGGCCAACTTGCCTACGGTGAATGTAGGAACGGGAGCATTCCAGTACAACAGTGCCAGCATAGCCGCGGCACAGACGCTTGTACAGGATGTGGCCACCGTGGCCGAGGTGCAGGCTGCATACGATGCGGCTCATACCATCAATGTACCCGCTGAGGGCACGGCCTACAACTTCGTGCTGCGATATGACGGATATGCTTATGACGGTAAGGCTCTGACCTTCAAAGCCGGAGCCCGTACCGGTCAGGGTGACTACAACATTGAGTATCATGCTGCTCCGGCTCCTTACCTGGCTCAGGCCTTTACGATGACACAGGTGAGCGGCAACCAGTACAAGATGAGCCAGAGAGACGAGGACGGCAACGAGCGTTACATCTGCCTCGGTACCGTCTATGGCGGCAACACCGCTCAAATCCGCACTACCACGACTGCCGCAGACGCTGCCGTCTTTGAAATCATCCCCGACGCTACGCGCGACGGCATCTTCCACATCTGGAACGTGGCCGCTAATCAGTACGTGGGCTCGCAGGATGCAGGCATGTACACCGTGAACAGCCACGTCGACTTCACCGTCGCTCAGACCCAGAAGGTGAGCGTGCCCGTGACGGTAAATGCCGACTATGACTTCTCTACGCTGATTCTTCCGTTCGATGCACCTTATCCCGAAGGCTGGCCCACAAGCGGCAGTGAGGGAGCCGGTGCCTATAAGGTGGATGGCATCAATAATGATGGCTCGATCGTATTGGAGCGTGAGGAAGACAAGTTCCATGCCAACACTCCCTACATTGTCTATGCTCCCGACGGCGTGTCTGAGACCTACGCAAACTGGGGTGCCGCCCTTCAGGCCACCTACGAAACTGACTACCTGAACGGAAGCTATGTGGCTCGCACGGCTCCTGCCGGGGCATACGTACTCTCGGCCAAGGCATATACGACGGGTACGAAGGTCGGCTTCTACCGCCTGCAGTCCGACACACAGGTTCCGGCCCACAAGGCATACTTCACCATCCCGGCCGCAAGTCCCGTGAAGGCGGAAGAGGCATTCTTCTTCTCAGGGTTCGGCGATGAAACGGCCATCGGCAATGTGGGTCTCGGCGACCAGAAGGTGGAAGGCATCTACAACGTCAACGGCGTGAAGACCGACCGACTGCTGAGAGGTACGAACATCATTCGCATGGCTGACGGTTCAGTCCGGAAGGTGATTGTAAAATAGTTGTAAAATGGGATGAATATTTGTGCAAAAACAACCTCGTCGCATAGAAAATTTATATAATGTTTGGAAATATGCCAGATTATAGTTACCTTTGCAACGATTTTGTGTATAGCATAGATGTATAGAAGAAACAGCAATATGAAGAAGAACTATATTTTACCTGTTTGCTACACTGTGAAAGTCAACGGCGAGGATGCCTTGGCTCAGGCTCCGGATTTGACTATCGGGTCGAAATTTGAAGACGACGGTGGCGAAGGCGGCATGGAAATCCTGTCAAAGGGGGAAATGTCGGATGAGAGTGCAGCAGGCAATACGGCTCCCACTCCCACCAATGTCTGGGACAGCGTATGGTGAATCCTTCCGTATCATTCCCGATGCGGTAAGTCAAATAAAGTTCTAAAAATGAGGGCATGCCTTTAGGGGATGCCCTCATTTTTTATCAGATGAAATATGTATGCCATAAATTTGTTTTTTTCTTCAACTTTCACTATCTTTGCATCTTAATTAGGAAAAATAGCAAAAGGAAAACGACAAGTATATGACAGGAAAATTTACAGAACGCACACGCCTCAACCTTTCGGAGGTTAACAAAGAGGTTTTGGGCCAGTGGGACGAGGAAGACTTGTTTCACCGCAGCATAACGGAACGCGAGGGGTGCCCCTCATTCATTTTCTTCGAAGGACCCCCATCGGCCAACGGCCACCCGGGCATACACCACGTGTTGGCACGGAGCATCAAGGACACCTTCTGCCGCTTCAAGACGATGAAGGGCTTCAAAGTGAACCGCAAGGCCGGATGGGACACCCACGGACTGCCCGTGGAGCTGGGCGTGGAGAAGGAACTGGGCATCACGAAGGAGGACATAGGCAAGACCATAAGCATCGAGGAATACAACCAACGGTGCCGCCAGAACGTGATGATGTACACCAACGAGTGGACCGACCTGAGCCACAAGATGGGGTACTGGGTGGACATGGAGCATCCCTATATCACGTATGACAATAAATACATCGAGACCCTCTGGTGGCTGCTGAAGCAACTCTACCAGAAAGGACTGCTTTATAAGGGCTACACCATACAGCCCTATTCGCCCGCTGCCGGTACGGGACTGTCGAGCCACGAGCTGAACCAGCCCGGTTGCTACCGCGACGTGAAGGATACGACTGTGACGGCACAGTTCCGTGTAATTGACAATGGACAATGGTCAATGGACAATGGAGAGGGCTTGCCCGTGTATATCCTGGCCTGGACGACAACTCCCTGGACGTTGCCCTCGAACACCGCCCTTTGCGTAGGACCGAAGATAAAGTACCTGGCCGTGAAGGGCCAGAATCCCTATACGAAGGAGGAAGCCATCTACATCCTGGCAGAAAGCCGCCTCGGTGCCTACTTCAAGGAAGGCGAGTACGAGGTGGTGGGCGAGTGCATGGGTTCCGACCTCGTGGGTCTGCACTACGAGCAACTCTTCCCTTGGGTGCGCCCCTGCGCATTAGAGGACGGAAAGGTCGTGGACAAGGAGCAGGATGCCTTCCGCGTCATCCCCGGCGACTACGTGACCACGGAGGACGGTACGGGCATCGTGCACATTGCACCGACCTTCGGTGCCGACGATGCCAAGGTGGCCAAGGATGCCGGCATCCCCTCGCTGTTCGTAGTTGACAAGGCCGGTGACACGCGCCCCATGGTGGACTTTACGGGTAAGTACTTCGTGAAGGAAGACATGGACGAGGAATTCGTGACCCTGTGCGTACGCGACAGCTATTGGAAACATGCGGGCGACTTTGTCAAGAACGCCTACGACCCCAAGTATGCCGGAATGGACGAAAAGGCCCTGGCAAAGACCGAGGACCTGAACATCGTGCTCTGCATGGAGATGAAGCAGGGGGGGACGGCCTTCAAGATAGAAAAGCACGTCCACAACTATCCGCACTGCTGGCGTACGGACAAACCCATCCTATACTATCCGCTCGACTCGTGGTTCATCCGCTCGACGGCTGCCAAGGAGCGCATGATAGAACTGAACAAGACCATCAACTGGAAACCTGAATCGACGGGAACGGGGCGCTTCGGCAAGTGGTTGGAGAACCTCAATGACTGGAACCTCTCTCGCTCGCGCTACTGGGGCACTCCGTTGCCCATCTGGCGCAATCGCGAGACGAAGGAAGAAATATGCATTGGCAGCGTAGAGGAGCTGTACAACGAGATAGAGAAGGCCGTGAAGGCTGGTGTCATGCCCGGCAATCCGCTGAAGGACCGTGGTTTCGTGCCCGGCGACATGAGTCAGGAGAACTACGACCGCATCGACCTCCATCGCCCCTACGTCGACCAGATATGGCTCGTGGGCGAGAGCGGTGCCGTGCTGAAGCGCGAACTGGACCTCATCGACGTGTGGTTCGACTCCGGTGCCATGCCTTACGCCCAGTTGCACTATCCATTCGAGAATAAAGAAGCGCTGGACAACCGTACGGCATATCCCGCCGACTTCATAGCCGAGGGCGTCGACCAGACGCGCGGATGGTTCTTCACCCTGCACGCTATCGCCACTATGGTTTTCGACTCCGTGGCCTATAAGGCTGTCATATCCAACGGACTGGTATTGGACAAGAACGGGTTGAAGATGTCGAAGCGACTGGGCAATGCCGTCGACCCATTCAAGGCCATAGAAAACTACGGAAGCGACGCTGTACGCTGGTACATGATAACCAATTCGCAGCCCTGGGACAACCTGAAGTTCGACGAAGAGGGAGTGAAGGAAGTTTCCCGTTCGTTCTTCGGCAAGTTGTTCCAGACCTACTCGTTCCTAACCATGTATGCCAACGTCGATGACTGGCACTATGAGGAGGCTGACGTGCCCATGGCACAGCGCCCTGAGATGGATCGTTGGATTCTTTCGGAACTCAACTCACTTATTCTTGAGGTGACAAACTGTTATGAGGAGTACGAGCCCACACGTGCCGGACGACTCATCCAGTCGTTCGTGGTGGACAACGTTTCGAACTGGTTTGTACGCCTCAGCCGCAAGCGTTTCTGGGGGTCAGCCATGAGCATTGACAAACTTTCTGCCTATCAGACACTCTACACCTGTTTGGAAACCGTGGCTAAACTGATGGCTCCTATTGCTCCCTACTATGCCGACCGCCTCTACCGCGACCTGACGGAGGCTACCGGACGCGACGCACAGAGTGTTCACCTGAGCACCTTCCCTGTGGCTGACGACAGCAAAATAGACAAGGAACAGGAGACGCGCATGGAACTGGCACAGCAAATCACCTCGATGGTGCTCTCGCTGCGCAAGAAGGAACAAATCATCGTGCGCCAGCCTCTGCAGAAAATTGCCATCCCCGCCGTCGATACCGACCAGCAACAGCGCATCGAGGCCATGAAGCAACTCATTCTAGACGAAGTGAACGTCAAGGAACTGGAGTTCGTGGAAGGCAGCGGCATACTGGTGAAGAAGGTGAAGTGCAACTTCCGCACCATGGGTAAGAAGTTCGGCAAGTTGATGAAGGACGTGAACCTTGCTGTGACAGGCATGAGCCAGGAGCAAATCGCCGAACTGGAGCGTCAGGGTAGCCTGGGTGTTACGCTGGGTACGGGCGATGCTGTGACCATCGAGGCCGAGGACGTAGAAATCTACAGCGAGGACATTCCTGGCTGGACCGTGGCCAACGAAGGCTCGCTCACCGTGGCCCTGGACATCACCGTCACGGACGAACTCCGCAGCGAGGGCGTTGCCCGTGAACTGGTGAAACGCATCCAGAACCTGCGTAAGGAGAGTGGCTTTGAGATTACCGACCGCATCGACATTCAGTTGGAGCACCATCCCGAAACGGACAGAGCCGTCAAGGAGTTCCGCGACTACATCAGCACACAAGTGTTGGCCAACAGCCTCACGCTGGTGGACCAGGTGGAGAATCCCACAGTGTTGGATTTTGAAGATTATAAAGTGAACGTAAGAATTAAACGATAATGGAAGAGAAAACACGTTACAGCGACGAAGAGCTGGAAGAGTTTCGCGCTATCATTCTGGAAAAACTGGAATTGACAAAGCGCGACTATAAGAAAGTGATGGACGAACTCTCGAAGGGAAATGAGAATGGCGTGGATGATACGTCGCCCACGTTCCACGCCCTGGAGGAAGGGAGCGAAGCCCAGAGCAAGGCGCAGCTGATTCAGCTGGCAGCCCGTGCCCAGAAGTTTATTCAAGGATTGCAAGCGGCACTTGTGCGCATCGACAACAAGACCTATGGCATTTGTCGCGAAACGGGTAAGTTGATTCCCAAAGAGCGTTTGCGCGCTGTGCCCCATGCCACGCTTAGCATCGAGGCAAAGCAGAACAGAAGGTAAAAGACTCTCCCCCTGCCCCTCCCTGTGAGGGAGAGGAGTATATAGACACCAAAAATGGGATTATTATGAGCCAAGAGCAAAGTACGGTAGAAGCAGAGGTGACCACTCCTCACCCTATAAGGGAGAGGCCGGGAGAGGGGTCGAAGTTTTTCGTTTCCCTTGTACTTTTCCTGGTCATCATTGCCATAGACCAAACCATCAAGGTGGCAGTGAAGACTGGCATGTACCTGCATCAGAGCATTCGGGTGACCGACTGGTTCTACCTGCTTTTCACGGAGAACAACGGAATGGCTTTTGGTTGGGAGTTCTTCGACAAGCTGTTGCTGACGTCGCTTCGTATTGTATTTGTGGGGTTGCTGACCTTCTATTTGATGCGTCGCATCCGCAAGGGCATTGCCTGGGGCTATCTTGTATGTCTCGTTCTGATTATTGCGGGGGCGGCCGGGAATATCATTGACTGTGTGTTCTATGGTGTGATATTCAATAATCCGCCTGCCCCGATAGTGGCCGAACTGGTACCTTTCGGTACGGGGTATGGTGCGTTCTTCCTAGGGCGTGTCGTGGACATGTTCTATTTTCCCTTGGTCGAATGGGACTGGCCGTCGTGGCTCCCTGTTTGGGGCGGTGAGCATTTCATTTTCTTTAGTCCTATTTTCAATTTTGCTGATGCAGCTATCTCGTGCGGCATCGTCGCTTTGCTGTTGTTCTATCGGAAGGAGTTAAAATAATGCCCCCAGCCCCTCCCTTGAAGAGAGAGGGGGATATATACATATATAAAGAATGTCGTCAGTGAATGGAGAACAGAAGAAAGGCGAATCTGCCCTCTTCCCGGCAAGGAAGGGGGTGGGTCTCCTTTTCTTTTTATTTATGTTAGTCTCATGTTCCGTCGACCTCCCCTCGTATGTGATTTCCGAGGGCAAGATGGAAAAGATTCTCTATGACTATCATATGGCGCAGGGTATGGCCGAGGCCGAGGGGGGAGACGTGGAGGCCAATCGTTATCTGTATGTGCAGAAAGTCTTCGAGAAATACCATGTGACGGAAGCCGAGTTCGATACTTCCATGGTATGGTACTCTGGACATACGTCTCATCTGTTGGATATGTATAAACGCATGGAGGCACGTCTGGAACGCGAATCGCGCGAGGCTGGGCTGAACATTCCCGAAGAAGACAAGTTTGCACGGTTCACGGCCGAAGGGGACACCGCCAACATTTGGCAAGGACGCGAAATGCTCTTCCTGCACGGCAACCGTGAGGAGAATCTCTATACCCTTGTCATGCCTGCCGATACGGCTTACCGACAGGGAGACTACTTCATGTTCCGTTGCGGCAATCGGTTTATCACGCAAGACCGGCAGCGGGAGGCTTTCGTACTCCTTCAAGTCAAGTATGAAAACGACAGCGTGGTAGCCACGACCTCCATGATCAGTGGTGATTATGACTTGATCTTGAATCTTCCGCAAGACAAAGTGAAGGCTGACTGCAACATCAAGTCCGTATCTTGCACGTTCTACTATTCTTTTGACGAAAGTGCAGAGGATGCCTTCCGTCTGTGGGTGGTCCAGAAGCCCGTCTTATTGCGTTATCATGCCGAGCCAGAGGACACGGTCCAGACAGCGGAGGAGGTGACCGACACGCTGGATGCCGGGGCGGACACCGTCGTTGTCAGCCCGGAGCAGGGTAGGGGTGAACGGCTTAGACCTGAAGAATTCCGAAAGAACCAGCAGGTGGAGCGGAAGATTGACGTGGTGGAGAAACGCCGAAACGTACAGCCGTTTGGCGGTCTGAGGCGGCGAACCGTGAAATCAACGCGTTGAGAGATGGCTACTCTGAAAGGATTTCACCATCTCATCATGCCTGATGGGCGGCAGGAGCACATGGTCGTGGTCGAGTTTGACGGACAGGGACATTACCTTTCCCATCATCCCCTCCGGGGCGAAGAGGCTTTCGTAGAATGGGTGGGAGGAACACTTGAAATTGAAAGTTGAAAGTTGAAAATTGAAAATTGAAAGTGAAAAGTTGAAAGTGAAAAATTAAAAGTGCCCCCCTTTTGCTAACATAAAAATACCATGGAAAAGTACAAAGCAGACGAGCGTCGATACGACGCAATGGCGTACCAGCGCTGCGGGCGCAGTGGAGTTCTTCTGCCCAAGGTGTCTTTAGGTTTCTGGCACAACTTTGGTGCAGAGGACGATTACACGAAGTGTCGGGAGATTATGCGCTATGCCTTCGACCACGGCATCACTCACTTCGACCTTGCCAACAACTACGGGCCTCCATACGGTTCGGCCGAGGAAACTTTCGGACGACTGATGGACGATGACTTCCGCCCCTATCGTGATGAAATGTTCATTGCCACCAAGGCGGGCTATGACATGTGGCCGGGTCCCTACGGCAACTGGGGCAGCCGCAAGTACCTGATGGCCTCGCTTGACCAGAGCCTCCATCGTATGCGTCTCAATTATGTAGATCTTTTCTACAGCCATCGCTATGACCCCCATACGCCATTGGAGGAAACCCTGCAGGCACTGGTCGATATCGTGCGCAGTGGCAAAACTCTCTACGTCGGCATTTCCCGTTGGCCACTGGAGGCCACACGCTTCGCCTTCAAGTATCTCCGTGAGCGCGATGTGCCCTGTCTCATTTATCAGGGACGCATCAACCTGCTCGACCGTGCCCCCCTTGAGGAAGGCATTCTCGACCTCTGCCGTTCGGAAGGTGTGGGCTTCATCTCCTTCTCTCCCCTTGCCCAAGGTCTGCTCACCGATCGCTACCTCAACGGGATTCCCGAGGGTTCGCGCATGTCGAAGGGGAAGTTCCTTCGTCCCGACATGCTCACAGACGACGTCCTGCAGAAAATCCGTCAGTACAATTCTGAGGCTGAGGGCGAGAACCGTACGCTTGCCGAGTATGCGCTTTCATGGATACTTCGCCAGCCGGGAGTGACCAGCGTGCTTGTCGGAGCCAGCAGTGCGGGGCAGCTGGAGAAGAATCTCCGGGCTGCCTCGAAGTAACATATACCCCCCAATCGGTCTTCAGGCCGATTGGGGGGTAATACGATTGGAGCAAATCTTATCTATCCCTTTCACATCGCCATTTGGGCTTTGTGCAGCATCTTGATGTCTTCTTCCTGCAGACGAAGGCGTTGGATGGGGACGGCTTTGTTGTGGTCGTTGAGGTAGAAGCGCTCGTGTATGCCATAATGGGGACTGGCCACGGAGAAGGAGTCGCGATAGAGTGGGGTGCGAAGTCCTGCCAAGTCCAAGAGCGTGTGGAAGACGGAGGCGTTGGAACTGACAGGTTTTGCATGGTTAGCCTCCAGTGCTGCGGCAACTTCGGGATAAGCCTGACGGTAGGAAGGCGAAAGGCTGACAACGAAGGGTATCCGTAGTTCATAGGCCGAGGGACGGGGAGAGGCATGAAGGAAGAGCCGTCTGTCGTCGTCGAAGATGTTTTCTCCGTGATCCGAAGTATAGAGCAGGGCGGTACGCAGCGTATCGGTCATCGTGATAAGGCTGTGCAGTAACTGGTCTGTGCCCCTGATGGTGTTGTCATAGGCATTGATGAGCATCGGGCGGTTCTTGTATTCGGCATCGGCCGGGGTGTCGGGCAGGAAGATAGCCTCAGACTTAGGATAACGCTCGTTATAATTGAAGTGAGAACCATAGGTATGGAGGACGATGAATAGGCGGCGGTGCCCTTGCTTGAGTGCCTTGGACACAAACTGCAACAGCTCGGTGTCGTAATGTGCTTTGCTCTCTTCCTCATTTTTCAGGAACGTGACTTCGTGGGCTTCCTCGCCAAAGAAGTCGATGAACGAGTGGTTGGGCCGTTGGTTGGAGGCGAAGATGGTGTGGTAGCCTGCTTCGCGGAAAGCCGCGATGACTCCCTTCTGGTGATAGATACTGTCGTAGTCCTCGGCCGAAACGGCTGAAAGCAGCATTGGGACGCTCTTGTGCGTGGTATTCGATTGCGTGAGTACGTCAGTGAACGTAACCAGCCGGTTCTTCATCTGGCACAGATGCGGCGTGGTGGGACGGTCGTACCCATAGAGTTGGAAACTTTCAGCCCGTGCCGTTTCGCCTACCACGAGTATGACCACTTCCGCAGAGTCGCTGTCATGTGTGGCAACCGTTCCGAAAGCGAATCGGCGGGAGGTCTGTTCGTAGCGTGCCGTGGCAATGGAGCGACTGATGGCCAATCGCAAGTTGTAGACTACGTTTACGGGATAGATGTCGATGCAGGTCCGAAATGTCGGCACGCGGTGCCGGGCGGCTATCAGGAGGCAGATGCCGATTATCAGACATCCGGCTCCAATCCGCCGCACGCACCGCTGCCAGCCCGACGGCAGTTCGATGTGCTTCCAGGCTTGCAGGGTGGAGATAATGATGAGCGGCAGATACAGGCCGAAGACCGTAATCAATCCGGGAATAAGGTTGTCCAGCAGCTCCATGGCTTCGGTGGGGTTCGTCGTGACAAGGTTGAGCCACATGTCCACGGCAATGGCTCCACTGCCGAAGAGATAGAGAAGCACAATCTGGAAGGCTGCAAGGAAGGTTAGGGGAAAGGCCCACCAGACCATCTTGCCCGTCCGTCGGCTGAGCGTGAGCAATAGCATGTAGACGGATGCCGGCAACAAGACATTGGTCAGGGCGGTTAGTAGGGGCTGTTTCTCTACGAAGGATAACACTATATTGGGCACCGTCAGTACGACGATGCCCCATAATAGAAGAAATTTAGGTGAGTGGATAATGTGTTTCATTTAATAGGCATCTTGTCTATTCGTCTTTGATGCCTACCGCCCTCAAAGTCTGTGGCGAAGTATTCATCCATAATCTTTCGGGCCATGTCCGTGTCGATGAAGCGGCCTGGCATGACCAGCACGTTGGCATCATTGTGTTGGCGGATGAGGTGGGCTATCTCGGGTATCCAGCACAGGCCGGCACGGATGCCCTGATGCTTGTTCAGCGTCATGGCGATGCCCTCGCCGCTTCCGCAGATGGCAATGCCGGGATAGACTTCACCCTTTTCTATGCCCTCGGCCAGCGCATGACCGAAGTCGGCATAGTCGCACGACTCTTCCGTTAGGGTGCCATAGTCTTTCCAGGGCATTCCCTTCTCGTCGAGGTACTGCTTTACGAATTGCTTGAGTGCATAGCCAGCATGGTCGCTGGCTATGCCTACTATCTTTTCACTTTTCATTTTTCATTTCTTAAGCATGTCGCAGACTTGCTTATACACGTTCTCGGCAGTGTAGCCCAGTTTCTCGTCGAGCACCTTGTAGGGAGCGGAGAATCCGAAGCTTTCGAGGCCCCAGATGCGGCTCTCGGGAGCAGCACCGATGAGGAAGCCCTGCAGGTTGACGGGCAGACCGGCGGTCATGCCGAATACCTTGGCCCCCTGGGGCACGACGCTCTGCTGATAGTCGCAGGGCTGGCAGCGGAAGACACCCTCGCTGGGAACACTGACGATGCGCACACGGACACCGTCCTTACGCAGCAGTTCGGCACCGGCCACGAGGGTCGAAACCTCAGAGCCTGTGGCCACCAGCACCACATCGGGCTGCTCGTCCGATCCGGCCACGATGTAGCCGCCCTTGCGGGCCTGTTCGTAGTCGTTGCCCTCGGGCAGGTTCTGGATGTTCTGGCGGCTGAGGATGAGAGCCGAGGGAGTGCTCATGTTCTCCATGGCCATGGCCCAGGCGACGGTGGTCTCCTTGGCATCGGCGGGACGAAGCACAAGCATCGAGTTCTTTCCGTGGTGGTTCTTCAGTTTCTCCATCAGGCGAATCTGGGCCTCCTGCTCCACGGGTTCGTGGGTGGGACCGTCCTCACCGACGCGGAAAGCATCGTGAGTCCAGACAAACTTCACGGGAAGTTCCATCAGTGCCGCCATGCGCACGGCAGGCTTCATGTAGTCGCTGAATACGAAGAACGTGCCGCAGGCAGGGATGACACCGCCATGCAGGGCCATACCGATGCAGCAGCAAGCCATCGTCAGTTCAGCCACACCAGCCTGGAAGAAGGCACCCGAGAAGTCGCCTGCCTTTAGGGCGTGGGTCTTCTTCAGGAAACCGTCGGTCTTGTCGGAGTTAGAGAGGTCGGCCGAGGCGCAAATCATGTTGGGCACCTGCTCTGCCAGTACGCCCAGGCAGGCAGCCGAAGCCGAGCGTGTGGCATCGTTGTCCTTCTGCTGGCACTTTGTCCAGTCAATCTTCGGAGCCTTGCCGCTGAACCACTCTTCCTGCTGCTGTGCCTTTTCGGGATTGGCTGCAGCCCAAGCCTTCTCTTCGGCGTGGCGTTCGGCAGCAATCTTACGCAACTCCTCGGCACGCTGGGCATACATCTGCTCCACGTCGGGGAATATCTGGAAGGGATTCTCGGGGTCGCCACCGAGGTTCTTGATGGTGTTCTTGAAGGCATCGCCGCCAAGTGGTGCACCGTGGGTCTTGCAGTTGCGCTCGTAGCTTGTGCCGTCCTCCTTCAGGGCACCCTTGCCCATGATGCACTTGCCGATAATCAGTGCGGGCTTGCCCTTCACGGCCTTGGCCTTCTGGATGGCTTCGTAGATTTGGCAGGCATCGTTGCCGTTGATTTCCTGCACGTCCCAGCCCAGTGCGCGGTACTTCATGGCCGTGTCTTCGTTCATGACCTCCTTGGTCTCCGTGGAAAGCTGGATGTCGTTGGAGTCGTAGAACATGACGAGATTGTCCAGGCCCAGCGTGCCGGCGATGCGGGCTGCACCCTGCGAGATTTCCTCCTGCACGCCACCGTCGGAGATGTACGCATAGATGGTCTCCTTCTCAAAGGTAGGGTTGCCCGTATGGGCAGCCAGGAACTTGGCGGCAATGGCGGCACCCACGGCAAAGGCATGGCCCTGGCCGAGGGGTCCTGAGGTGTTCTCCACGCCGCGCGTGATATCGAACTCGGGATGTCCCGTCGTGGGCGATCCCCACTGGCGCAGGTTGGCCAGCTCCTGGAGGCTATACTTGCCGATGAGGCACAACTGGCTATAGAGCATGGGAGCCATGTGCCCTGGGTCGAGATAGAAGCGGTCGCGACCTGCCCACGTGGGCTGGTCGGGGTCATACTGGAGGAACTGGCTGTAGAGCACGTTGATGAAGTCGGCACCGCCCATGGCACCTCCGGGATGGCCGCTCTTGGCCTTCTCCACTGCACTGGCAGCCAGAATACGGATGTTGTCGGCTGCGTGATTGAGAACCTTAATGTCGTTCATTGTGTTTTAGTTAGTTTTATGTGATTAATTTAATGTTTTATTCTATTTTTTCTACTTCACGTTTGATATAAGCCTTCATTTCCTCCCAAGTAACAGAAACAAACATTTCGGGCATCATCTGTCCCTCTGCATCTGTAAAATAAGTTAAACTCATCAAGGCGCGAAATATGCTATGGTCAGGATATTTCTGCTGATAGAGCTGTAATATTTCCTTTAAGGAATAATGATGGAGCAAGAAGTACATATCGATAAAGTCCTTGCGAGAGCCTCTGCCTTCAATCGCGTTAATCTTCATCGCTGCGATGTCACGTGGTGATGCCAGACGGAGTCCTTTTTCAACGACGGCATCATCTATCCACGGAAAACGGGAATAGTCAACAAAGTCCACCTTTATCCCGTCAATTTCATAGATTCTGATATGTTCAGATTCTTTTGCGGAATTTATGACTCCCACATCTTCCAGGCATTTGTGCAGTGTTGGAATACTTATATCGTGAAGGTTCCCGAAGAAGTCAAGGTCCACCGACCTCCGATGACCATATTGCAAAGCCAGGGATGTCCCACCCACGAGACGCAGGGGGGACAATAGAGGAACTGCCATCAGGCGTTTCAGGAGTTCCAGAGTGTTGGGAAGGACTGTCTGAAGTGATAGCATCGGTAATCTTCTATGTTAGTGTGGGATATGGTGCAGATATAGGATAAGCAGATAGGGTCAAGGGTCCTGAGTCCTTTGCACACCTGCACAATCTTGTCCATGCCGTAATAGGAACGCAATAAGCGCCAATCGTCCATGTTCCCGTATTCCAGGACTCGCTGAATAAAGTGAGCTGGATACTTGTCCATGTCCGCTTGTTTTATGTCAATGTCCCAAAACAGTACCTTTGACAATTTCCCTATACACTCTTTACTTGTCATATCAGTCTGCAAATATACGCTTTCCCGATTGAAAAAACAAATAATCGCTTGTTTTTATTCCAAAAAAGCCTCCCCTCGGAGCAAAAAGGCAAGAAACATAACGAATCCTGTGCGGCATCCGCAGGGAATTTCTGCCGAAAGCATACGTTAATATGGATATGGTCATACGCTGATATGGATATGGTCATACGTTGATATGGGTATAACAATACGACGTTATGGCGGAATCATTATATACTTATGGTTGTAAGACGCGCATCTTACATCGACAAGACGCGCATCTTACATCGACAAGACGCGCGTCTTAACGGCACAAGACGCGCGTCTTGTAGGCGAAAGAATGCTTTGATTCCTTCCAGCCTGCCTATTGATGGGGCTGGAACATCCTATTGATTGGCCTGAAATATAAGGGAGTAATGATTCCAGTGTCGCTTGCCGCCAGTCCTTGCGTCGCTTATTGCCAGTCCTTGCGTCGCTTATTGCCAGTCCTTGCGTCGTTTATTGCCAGTCTTTGCGTCGCTTATTGCCAGTCCTTGCGTCGTTTATTGCCAGTCCTTGCGTCGCTTATTGCCGTTCCTTGCGTCGTTTATTGCCAGCCCTTATGTGGCTTGCTGTTCCTCGTGTCTCTGCTGAAAAAGTTTCGCGGGAATGCTTCGTAATTGCGAGAAAAAGCGTACATTTGTGGCGAATAGCACGAACGAACGATGAAAAGACTGACAATCCTGGTGTCGGGAAGCGGCACGAACTGTGAGAACTTGATACGCTATTTCCGCGAGCGCGGCACGGCGGAGGTGGCTCTGGTGGTGAGCAATCGGCCCGATGCGGGCGCACTGGAGCGCGCCAGGCGGTTGGGGGTGGAGACAAAGGTGGTGACGAAGTCACAACTGGCGGATGCCGATTACATACTGCCGTTGCTTCGCGAGGCCGGGACGGACATGGTGGTGCTGGCGGGTTTCCTGCCCTTGGTGCCCGATGTGGTGATTGACGCCTACCCAAGGCGCATCGTGAATCTCCATCCGGCCCTGCTGCCGAAGTTCGGCGGCCGCGGCATGTGGGGCCACCACGTCCACGAAGCCGTGTGGGCGGCCCGGGAGACGGAGACGGGCATGACGGTGCACTACGTCAGTCCCGTCTGCGACGGGGGAGAGATTATCGCCCAGTTCCGTGTGGCGTTGGAACCGGGCGATACACCTGAAGACATTGCGCGGAAGGAACACGAACTGGAAATGGCGCACTTCCCGCGCGTGATAGAGGAACTGCTCGCTACTTTCTGATGCGCAGCACGGGGGCGATGGCGTTGACGGGCTCGGCAGGCAGCGTGACGACGAGGCCCTCGTCGGTCTGCTTTGCCTTGAGGCGGCCGTAGCCAAGGAGTTCCACATTCTTAATCTTTTTCTGATGGTCGGGGTTGCCCTTGCGGAGCGACTTGACGACCACGCGCCCGTCCTCCGGCCAACCGAGGGGGATGGCGTAGAGATAGCGTGCGGTCTGCGTGAAGCGCACCTCGCGTGCGTCCATCTTGGCATAGGAGCCTTCGTTGAAGCCCTGTGCGTTCATCTTGATGTCGGAATCAGCCACGGGGCCCTCGCCGAAGTGGTGCCAAGGGCGCGTGGCATAGATGGCCTCGCCGTTCTGCGTCATCCAGGCGCGTATGCCCTCCAGAATCTTGTGCTCGTGCTCGTCGAAGGTGCCGTCGGCACGCAGGGGCACGGAGAGCAGCAGGTTGCCGTTCTTCGACACGACGTCGATGAGCAGTCGGACGACTTGAGGGGCCTGCTTGTAGTGGTTGCCGCGCGAGATGCCGTCGTTCCAGTGCCAGCCGCCCAGGCAGGTGCACGTCTGCCAGGGTTCGGGTATGATGGCGTTGGGGGCGCCGCGCTCCACGTCCCACGTGATGGCGCGGCGTTGTTCCTCGTTGAGAATCTTGCCGAGGACTACGGCGCGGTTCTGCCCCTTGTTCCAGGCAATGCTCTGGTTGTACTGGTGAGCCACGAGGCGGCGGCCGCAGTCGCTAATCTGTTCGAAGGGCAGCACGGTGGCGTCGTAGTAGACAACGTCGGGCCGATAGCGGTTGATGCACTGGATGGTGCGGTTGTAGAAGTTGGTGATGTACTCTTGCGTGGGCAGCACGCAGCCGTTGCCCCATTCCCATTGGTTGTGGATGTTGCCCTGGCTCAGCGGATGGTTCTGGGCGTAGAGGTCCTGTGGGTCGAGTCCTTCCCACCATTTTCCCTTGCCGTCCTCGCGGGTCATCCGTCCGTCATAGGGCACGCCTTTCTTGTCTCCCTCCGAATCGCTCATCTGCGAAGGTTCGTAGAATCGCCATGCATGGTCGGCGTGGAACGAGATGCCCAGTGGCAGGCCGGCCCGGCGTGCAGCCTCGGCCCATCCGGCGAGGATGTCGCGCTTGGGGCCGATTTGCTTCGAGTTCCAGGGCTGATAGGGCGAGTCCCAGAGGTCGAAGTTGTCGTGGTGGTTGCCCAGGGCGAAGAAGTAGCGTGCGCCCACCTGTTTGTAGTACTGCACGAGGGAGTCGGGTTGCCAGCGTTCGGCACGGAACAGGGGCAGAATGTCCTTGAATCCGACCTCCGACTGATGCCCATAGTGCTCGCGGTGGAATTTCCATGCGCCGCTGCCTTCCTCGTACATGCCGCGGGCCATCCAGTCGCCGCTCCCTTCCACGCATTGCGGTCCCCAATGGGCCCAGATGCCGAACTTGGCATCGCGGAACCATTCGGGCGTCTCGTACTGGGCGAGACTTTCCCAAGTGGGTTTGAATTTTCCCGTCTGCATGTGCTCCAGGTCTTCTGCAACGGGAATCAGGGTTTTCTCTTGTGCCCATGCCGCCGACACGGTCAGGCAAAGGGCGAGGGTGATGAAGTGTGTTTTCATGTTGACTGACATAATGTTTCTGCAAAAGTAATATAAAAAGATGATTTTAGTGGCATCGAATACCTTAAAGAATCTGTAAATAGGAAAAATGCAAGGGAAATTGCTTTTTTCCTTCAATTTTTTATTATCTTTGTACCCACAATAAATATATGTACAAAAAGACTCGGAAAGGACATGGACAAGACTCTACATCGGCTGACGGGCTTCGTGGTTGCCCTGCTTTGCGTGCTGACGGCGTGGGCCGACAGCGAGATTTACTACGGTGTCTACCAGGGCACGGGAACGCTCACGGGCTTTGGCACGGGGAAGGCGGAGACCTACGACGTGGCCATACACCTGACTGACCCGTCGCTTGTGGGCATGGAGATTCGGGGCATACGCATCCCGGTGAATGCCAATGCCAAGAACACGTCGGCCTACAAGGGCTGGCTGACCCGGGAACTGACCCTCGTCAGCGGTAAGGTGGTGCCTGACATCATGAGCCTCGAGGCCACGCCTTCTGGTTCGTGGGCCGAAGTGCGGCTGGACGAACCCTATGTAATAGAGGCCGGCGGGCTCTATGTGGGCTATTCGCTGACGGTGTCCGGCGTGGATGCCGGCAATGCGAACGACCCCAACCGGTTTCCCGTCATGACAACCGCAACGGAGACCCCCGAGGGACTGCTCATCCACACCTCGCGCACCTACCGCAAGTGGGTGCCGCTGGCCGAGGAAGGGTCGCCGGCCGTGGTGGCCATCCTCGGGGGCGAGCGTGTGAAACCCTACGCAGCCACGCTGGAGGTTCCCGACAACCTCTATACGCTCATGGGAAAGTCCGTGACGGCCACGCTGACCCTGGTGAACCACGGCACGGAGAATATTAAGAATCTGGACTACGAGATAGAACTGGACGGACAGAAGGAGACGAAGCACGTGAGCAAGTCGCTCACCGGCGGCTACTATGGCCGTTCGACAACCTTCTCGGTGACCGTACCGGCTCCTGCCGCAAGCGGCACCTACGACGTGGCCTTTCGCGTGACGAAGGTCAATGGGGAGGAAAACCGGGACGAAACCGGGGAAGTGATAGCCCCGGTGACGTGGCTGAAGGAAATCCCTGTGAGGAAGCCCCTCGTGGAGGAGTACACGGGCACGTGGTGTCAGTATTGCCCGCGTGTGCTGGCCGGCATGGAGAAAATGAGCGACCAGAACGGAGACGACTTTGTGGGCGTGGCCTATCACGTGCAGGACGAGATGCAGTTCGCCCCTGCAGTCTATTATCCGGCCAATCCCAACGGACTGCCTTCGTGCTTCATAGACCGTGCCAAGGACTTCGCACCGCAGTCGGGGCAGAGCGAGTGGGAGACGCGCTGCAAGATTATCGCCCCGGCGACAATCGGCGTCGAAGCCTGCTGGACCGACGACGAACAGACGCGCATCGAAGCCGTGGCCACGGTAAACTTCATCCGGAACTTCAAGAACAATCCCTTCCAAGTGGCCTATATCTTGCTGGCCAATGACCTGCACAGCACGGACTGGGCTCAGTCTAATGCCCTTTCGGGTGGCTCGCTGACGGGCGACCCCTACACCGACAAGTACATTAAGTCGCCCAACCCCATCCGAGACCTCCACTACGACGAAGTGGCCATTGCGCAGTCGCTCGACTTAGGGAAACCCATCCCCGGGAGCATGCCTTCCGACGTGGAAGAGTACACTCCCTACGCGCACAAGCTCACATTCGACATCTCGGACAATGACTTGCCTCTGGACAAGGATAAGATGGAGGTGGTGGCTGTGCTCATCAACATCGAGACCGGGGAGGTGATGAACTGCAACAAGGGGCACGTGGCGGACAAGCCTGTCGGCATTGAGGACATTAAGAATGAGACCATGGACAATGCCGTCTACGACCTCTCGGGCCGCCGCGTGCAGAATCCGAAGCACGGACTCTATATCCAGAACGGAAAGAAACTCATCAAGTAATATCACTCTACTATGAAACGATTCATCTTGACACTCGCCCTGCTCATTGGCGTAGCCCAATTTTCAATTTCCAGTTTCCAATTTTCAATTGGCAGCGTAGCCGCCCAACTGCCCTCCGTCACGTTGAAGACCATGGACGGACAGACCGTGAAGACCGACACGCTGAACAATCAGGGCAAACCGTTCATCATCTCCTTCTTTGCCACGTGGTGCAAGCCCTGCAACCGTGAGTTGAGTGCCATCCAGGAGGTCTACGAAGACTGGCAGGAAGAGACGGGCGTGAAGGTCGTCGCCGTCAGCATCGACCAGGCACAGAACATCAACAAGGTGAAACCCCTCGTGGACGAACACGGTTGGGAGTACGACGTCCTGCTCGACCCGAACAGCGACTTCCGTCGTGCCTTGGGCATACAGATGATTCCGTTCACGCTCATCGTCGATGGCAAGGGCAAGATCGTGCATAAGCACAACGGCTACACCGACGGGGCCGAGACGGAACTCATCGAGAAGGTGAGAGAATTGAAAGGTGAGAATTGAAAGGTGAGAATTGAAAGTTGAAAGTTGAAAGTTGAGAATTGAGAATTGAAAGTTGAAAGTTGAAAATTTATGAAGTGTCCTAATAAGATTATAGTACGTCTGGCTGCATTGTTGATAACTTTCAACTTTCAAGTTTCAAGTTTCAACTTGAACGCGCAGGACAAGGTCGTAGTGACCGGCAGTGTGCAGAGCGACATGCTCCTGCCCAACAAGGACGCGGAGACGGGTTTCGTGAAGGGCAATGCCGCAGGCGGATATGAGGACAACTTCATGACCAACACATACGCCGACGTGAGTCTGCAATCGAAATATGTCGACGCAGGCGTGCGCTTTGAATTCCTGGAGTTCCCCATGCCCGGCTTCCACGATGCGGCCAACGACTTCAAGGGCTGGGGCTTCCCGAACATCTACGTCAAGGGGAAACTGAAGAACCTGGAACTGACGGGCGGCTCCTTCTACGAGCAGTTCGGCTCAGGCTTCATCCTGCGCACCTACGAGGAACGCTCCTTGGGCATCGACAATTCGCTCTTGGGCGGACGGGTTGTCTATACGCCCTACCGGGGTATCCGGCTGAAAGCCCTGGCCGGTGTGCAGCGCACCTACTGGAAACTGAAGCGGAACACCGTGAGCGGTGGAGACTTGGAACTGAACCTCGACGAATGGATTCGTCCCATGCAGGAGGGAGGCACCCGCCTGCTCGTGGGCGGGTCGTGGGTGAACAAGCACGAGAAGGACGAGTTCGTCATGGCCGACCCGACGCACCGCTACAACTTCCCCACGTTTGTCAATGCCTTCGACTTCCGTGCCAATCTCCAGACCCATGGCTTCGGGCTCTTGGCTGAGTATGCCTTCAAGACGCAGGACCCCACACGCATCAACGGCTACAACTACGACCGTGGTCAGGTGGGCATGCTTTCGGCGTCGTATTCCAAGAAGGGCATGAGCTTCCTGGCGCAGGTCCGCCGGTCTGAGTTCATGGACTTCCGCAGCCAGCGCAACATCGACCGCCTCTCGCGTGCCGCCTATATTAACCATCTGCCTGCCTTCACGATGGACCACACATACGCCCTCGCCGCCCTTTATCCGTATGCGACACAGCCCGACGGCGAGTGGGCCTATCAGGCCTCGGCTGCCTACACGTTCAAGAAGGCAACGAAGTTAGGAGGCAAGTATGGCATGACACTGAAGGTGAACTTTTCGCACGTCCGCAATGAAGGCCATACCTACTATCAGGACATCAACGTGCAGTTGGAGCGCAAGTTCTCGAAGCAGTTCAAGCTGAACCTGATGTACATGAACCAGCGTTACAACCAGACCGTCATGGAAGGCGAGGGCGGCATGGTGCATGCCAACATCGCCGTCGCAGAAGGACGCTATCAGTTCAACCGGAAACTGACCCTGCGTGCCGAGGTTCAGTACCTTCATACGCCTGACGACGACGGCGACTGGATTTATGGCCTGGGCGAACTCAGCATCGTGCCGCATTGGATGATAAGCCTTTCCGACATGTACAACCTTGGCAAGACCCACACCCACTACTATCAGGGCAGCGTGACGTATAACATCAAGTCCCACCGCATACAGCTGGGCTACGTGCGCAACCGTGCCGGCTTCAACTGCTCGGGCGGTGTCTGCCGCCGAGTGCCGGCCAGCCGGGGCGTGACGCTCTCGTATAACTACAACTTCTAAATTGAAAATTGAAAGTTGAAAATTGAAGATTGAAGATTGAAAATTGAAGATTGAAGATTGAAGATTCTTGCTCCGCGATGCTACGCAAGCGGCAAAGCCGAGCGGAAGATTGAAGATTCTTGCAAAGCGTGCGTCCCTACGGGGCGAACAGGAAATGGAAAGTTGTGAATAGAATAATATGAATAAGAACTGTATATACCTCTGTGCCCTCTGTCTTCTCAGTGTCCTCTGTGTAGGTTGCTCCCACATCGACGACGACGAGCGGCTCATCTACGTGAAGCCCACCTCCGTGGGGCGGAATGTGCTGATTGAGGACTTCACCGGGCAGAACTGCTTGAATTGTCCCACTGCTACGCAGACGATAGTTGAACTGCAGGAAGCCTATGGCGATGGCAGCGTGGTGGCCGTAGCCATACACTCGGGCGACTTCGGCTACATGCGAGGCGACCGCAACCGCCCTTATCCGCTGACCACCGAACTGGGGGACAGCTACTTCCGACACTGGGGCCTGAGTGCCCAACCCATAGGCATGATAAACCGGCGCAGCCCCAGCGACTATGGCGACTGGCGGACACAAGTGCATGAGGAACTGGGAAAAATGGCCCGGGCAAACATCGTCACGCAGACGAAATATGACGAAGAGAGCCGAACGGCCGACATCACGGTCCGGGTCACTGCAACCGACGGCACACTGGACGGAAAACTCCAACTCTGGCTGACGGAGGACAGCATTGTCGGAGGGCAGCGGATGCCCGACGGCACATGGAACAATGAATACCTGCACCGGCATGTCTTCCGCGACGCTGTCAACGGGGCCTGGGGCACGGACATCCACCTTGCAGAGGGGGAAACCCTTGAGGAATCGTTCACCTATACCCTCGCAGAAGACAAAGAATGGGTGGCCCGCCACATGGATGTGGTCGCCTTCGTCGCCACCGAACGGGGAGTGGAACAGGTGGAACTCATGCCGATGCTCCATGCTCCTGCTGACGAATGACCGCCGCAGCCTGATTCGTGAATTGAAAATATTGTCCAATTGAAAATCAATATGCGTATGAAGAAATTTTTACTCTTGACGATTTCGTTCTTGCTGAGTCTCACCTCTTTCGCACAACAGCGGAAGTTGGGGCCGCTGAAGGCAGGCAAGACTGACATCATCCTCACCCAGCCGGAGGGCGAACTGCGCAACTATGTCCGTGCGGAAGGCGGTTGCTGCGATGTCGTCTACGGAGGGTTTGTCCATGACCTGACGCAGGACCACTCATTTGTCCGCGTGGTGTTCTCCCCCGACGGCACGAAGGCCTACATCCAGAACATCATCTCGCGTGCGGCCACCGGAGCGTGGGTGGAAGGTACCGTCGAAGGCGACAAGATTCGGGTGCCATACGGGCAACTCGTCTACTGGTGGGACGCTCCCGTCAACCCCACGACCAAGCAGGTGGAAGCCCCCTATGGGCTGAAACTGGCCGAGGTGACGATGAAGGGCGCACACACCCAGTACACCGTGAAGACCACGGGCAATGCCGTCTTCCGCATGGAGGACGGGGGCAAGCGACTGGTGCTGGAGGGCACCCAGGCAGACTTGGATGGAAAGAACATTACAGGTTTGGGGCTTGTCTACACTGACGGCTACGACGGTGAGTGGAGCTACTACATGGACTACGGCACCGTGCTGAGTGCCGTGGAAGACCAGCCCGTGACACCGCCCGACGGTGTCGTCACAGAGCGCTACTCCCTCACTCATGCCATCTACGGCCATTTCGTCGACGTGGCTTTCGTCCGCGGACGGGATGTCTACATCCGTGGCATCTCGGAGGACTACACCCCAGGCGCATGGATTCACGGCACGCTCGATGAGGAAACCAACAAAATCTATTTCCCCGCCCAACTGGCAGGCTCTTATCAGGTTTACCTCTTCTACTTCCTGGGAGCCGACCTCACCAAGCGAAACGACAACTACGGAGGCACGTATGACTACACGCTCGACCCAGACAGCACGGGCATCGTCTTCGACTACGACCCTGAGACACACAGCTTCTGGAACAACGACCGCGCACTGGTGCTGAACAATGCGAAGGGGAGTCTCGACCGCTTCGAACGTTTCCCGAAGCCCATGTTCCGCCCCTACACGGAGAAGGCCGGCACACCTGCGGCTCCAGCCGTGATGGAACTGAACGACCGCTACTGGGCCTATGGGTACAACGCCTCTACGCTGGCCCTCAGCATTCCCGTCACGGACGAGGAGGGCAACTTCATGGACCCCTCGAAACTCTTCTACAGCCTCTACGTGGACGACGACGAACCCTATCTCCTCTATCAGGATGAGTACGAGGGGCTGCCCTTCGATGCCGTGGAAGAGATTCCCTACCTCTACACCAACGAGAAGGACATCTTCCCCAAGAGCCTCGGCATGTACATCTACCAGAACGGGTTCGAGCGCATGGGCATCAAGAGCATCTACTACGGTGGCGGAGAGCGTCATGAGACAGCCATCTACTATACCAAACCGGTCACGGGCATTGAGGAGGTTAAGAATGGACAATGGACAATGGACAATGCCGTCTACGACCTCTCGGGCCGCCGCGTGCAGGAGCCGAAACGCGGCCTCTACATCCTGAACGGAAAGAAATTTATCGTGAAATAATAATTAATAAGGTAAACCGATGAAACGAATATATCTCACCCTCGCCCTCCTTGTGGGCGTCGCCAATTTTCAACTTTCATCGTTCAACTTTCAACTTTGCGCAGCCTTTGCTCAGGACTTCATGTTTGAGTTCGCCGACGCTCAGGGCACCCTCATCCCCGACGGCAGCGTCGTCACCATCACCAAGGCCGAAGTGGCCGACGACGGTTCGGGCGACATCATCATGAACTCCGGGGTCTATGCCAAGCGCGTGGATGCCGACGACGACCAGCTGGTGCGCATCGCCTACGAGGTGACTCAGAAGGACAACGGCGACCTCCAGATGTGCTTCCCCGTCAACTGCATCATGGTCACCCAGGCCTCGGGTGCCACGAATCCCGGCGTGCTCCGCAGCAGTCTCCACTCCATCGACACCGAGTGGTTCCCCACTGCCTACGGCAACTGCACGGTGAAGGTGCGCCTGGAGGCCGTGGTGAAGGCCGTGGGCGACAACTATGCCGTCATCGACGACGGCCCCACCGTCACCCTCCGCTTCGTCTATAGCGACGGGGCCGGCGTCTCTTCGTCGGCAGTCTCCGTGGCCACCCCCGTTGCCTACTACTCCCTGAGCGGTCAGCGCCTGCCCGGCAAGCCCCACGGCCTGACGCTGGTGCGCCTGTCCGACGGACGGGTCGTGAAGCGCATCCTGAAGTGAAACCCTGCCCGGTACGCAGGCGTCCCGCCTGCGGCTCAGCCACGTCTTGTGCCACCATCCGCAGGCGAGCCGCCTGAGTACCGTTTTGCTCCCTCCCCTTATCTTGCCCGCTCAAAAAAAGCGGGCATTCTTTTTGCCTTTTGCCCGATTCTTCGTAACTTTGCAGCAATTCTGGTGCACGACGCGTCGTGACCCACACCAGAAGGCGGTCGAAAGGCCGACATTTGGAAAACGTTTGAGCGTTACGATATTATCCAGTCTTGGAATCTAGCCAATTTCATTGCATCATGGATAATAGGCAGTAAATCGCTCACGTCTATGCTTGTATGATTTCCCGTGAGGGTGAATTGTATATGCGTAAGGCGTGAGTTCTGCTTATTACAGATGCAAGGGCTGGCTAGAGCCTCAAGACAGTAATAAGTGTGAACTTACGCCTTTCTTATGTGCATATACATTTTATTGTTTAATTTTTAATACTACAGAACTATGAAAAGATTCCTATGGATGCTGATTGCCTTCATTATGATGGGTGCAGCAAGTGTGACAATGACATCGTGCGGTGACGATGACGACCCCGAACAGACTGACCCAAGTTCGGGCGAAGACGACCCCGTTCCCGGTGGCAATGATACACATGAATACGTCGACTTGGGGCTGCCATCCGGCACGTTATGGGCCACGTGTAATATTGGGGCTGAGCATCCCGAGGACTATGGCGATTATTTTGCTTGGGGCGAGACCACCACGAAGAGTACCTACGACTGGAGCACCTATAAGTACTACAACGGCTCCACCTCAACCTTGACCAAGTACAACAATAGCAGCAGTTATGGCACGGTGGACAACAAAACGGAGCTTGACCCCTCGGATGATGCCGCCTACGTGAACTGGGGCGCGAACTGGTGTATGCCGACCGAGGCCCAGTTCACGGAACTCATTAGCAGCAGTTACACCACGACCGCTTGGATCATTCAGAATGGCAAATACGGTCGTAAGATAACAAGCAAGTCGAATGGGAATTCCATTTTCCTGCCCGCTGCGGGGTATCGCGGCGACAAGTCGCTTCACTGTGCAGATTCCTACGGCGACTACTGGTCGCGCACGCTCTACACGAGCAACCCGAACTACGCCTGTCACCTGTACTTCGCGAGCAGTATCAACTCGGACGGCTACACCCGATACAGCGGCCAAAGTGTCCGCCCTGTGCGCGCGTCCCAGCCCTGATGTGCATCCTTCCCCCAAGGTGGAGGAACATACCCTTAGAGAGCAAGATTCACGGCTCACGTATGAGATGAGCCGTGCATCTGCTTTCTGCTTATGCGGTCGGAACCCCGACTTGCATCCGTTTCTTCCCACTCTTGACTAAACATGGAAAAATGTTTACACTCGATATCCTTGAAAAATAGCCTTAGTATGCTTCCAGAGGTAAGATTACTATGCTTACGGGGATAACCTTACTATGCTTATCCATCTAAGCATACTAATCTTCCGCATGGGACAATATTGCGTAGAAATAAAGAATGCTTACATAGGGGCACATTAAAATGAACAACACAGCCCCTTTTAATATTAAGACTACGAATTTCACAAATTAAACGAATTATTTTATCGCTTATTTACAATTAATTGATAATTCGTTTAATTTGTGAAATTCGTAGTTCAAAACATATAACTGTCTTTTGACACAGTCTCGATGACGTGTTTTGGGAGGTAAGGCTTACTTCACGAGTCGCTTCTTGCCCGCCTGGATGTAGATTCCACGTGTGGGGTGCGTTACGCGGCGACCCGAAAGGTCATAAAGGAATTTACAATTTGACGATTTACGATTTACGATTTCCTCGATGCCGTCGGCGTTGAGGAGCGTCTGCGTGGCATTGAGCACCTGATTCTCCCGGAGGTTGGACTTGTCCACCTTGTGGACGAAGGCCACGAGGCGACGGCGCGTGCCGCCGAATCCCTGCTTCGTGACGGCGGGGTAGGTGACGCTGTACCGGCCGTTGGCGTTGACGGAGAGCAGGTCGCCCAGGGCCTCTTGGGTGAAGTGGTGGAGGATGATGCCGTTGTGGCGGAAGACATCCTTCAGGTCGCTGGGGGCGTCGGCATCGTCCATGCCCTTCTGGTAGTACTCGTCCGTGCTGATGCCGTCCTCCACGAGATAGCACGAAAGGTAGAGCGGCTGGCCGACAAGGTCGCGGGCCACACGGCCGTAGACGTGTATCTGCCCGTCCTGCTCCTCCACGTTCACCTCGGCCATGGCCGGCATGGCCGAGGCCAGCGCCAGGGCTTCGAGGTAGGGGGTGGGGGACATGTCGCGAACGCCCTGGATGACCTGGCTCTCGCCCTCCAGCACGGCGCGGTTGTACATGATGGCGGGGTTGTACTCATTGGCATAGCCGCCGAAGAAGTAGAGCACCTCGCGGTCGGGCTGTGTCGTGAACACATCCTCGGCGAAGCCCGTGTGGTGAGAGACGTAGACGTAGTTGTCGCCGTATTCTTCCAGGGCCTTGTCGAGGAAATAGGCCATCTGCGGACAGTTGACGCAGCGCTGGCTGGTGAACTCCTCGATGAGCGGCGTGCGCTGGAAGTCGTCGAAGGTGACATAGAGCTTCGTGGTGCCCGGTCGGCCAGCCTGTGCCTCCTGTCCGTTGATGCGGACGACGGTGGCCGTCCAGTCGACGCTTGTGCCCTCGTCGGTTCCGCTCCGCAGCAGGGCGGTGACCACGCGGCTGCCGCGTGGGCCGATGGGTTCGGCGAACTCGATGGTGCGCAGGGTGGGGGAGACGGCTCCCTGTCCCTGCATGGCAATCTCAATGCTGCGGATGGGGTCCGTGGAGCAGTTGTGGACGTAGAGTCCGCCCGTGAAGTCGCGGTCGGGAGCCACGGTCTGCGGGTGGGTGGTGTTCTGGGCGTATGCCGTGCGCTCCAGTGCCGGTGCGGCCTCGTCGTCGAGCAGGGCCTCGATGAGCAGCGTGCCGCGGTCGGTGTATTCCTCCCACTGGCTCTTGGCCAGGTTCACCATGCACGAACGGGGCACGGTGGCTTGGGGAAAGGTGACGAGCGGGTAGGGGGCGCCCAGGGTCTCATAGACTTGTAGGCCGAGGTAGATGGGTTCGTCGCCGATGACGAGCGGCTCGTCGAATAAGATGTCGTTCCAGCCCTCCGTGAAGTCGGTGTAGGTCTGGCGGACAAGGTTGCCGGGCGTGCCCGTGCTGGCCAGTATGGCCGAGCGTTTCTGCTTGGCCTGCTTGTAGGCAGCCCGCAGGTAGCAACGGATGCCCTTGATTTCCTGTCCCTTCAGTCGGCCGAGTACGGGGTCGGCCTGCGGGTCGAAGAGTGTCATGCCCTGCACGAATCCGCTCTTGTTGCCGATGCCCAGGGCCGAAAGTTCCTCGGCGGGCACACCCTCGGGTGCATAGCCGTAGGGCACTTGGGCTTGGGCACTGGTGTCCAGTTCGTCGAGTGCACAGTTGGCTATGCCGAGGAGCAGGGCGAGTGTGAATAGAATGCGTTTCATCGTACAACCACCTTTTTACCATTCTTAATAAATATGCCCTTCGAGGGCTTGCTCACGCGGCGGCCTGCCAGGTCGAATACTTCACCTTGCACCTTGCGCTTTGCACTTTGCACATCCTCGATGCCCGTCGGGTCGGTGATAGTGCCCTCGCAGCTGTTGAAGACGTTCATGTAGTTGCCGCCACGGTTGCCGTCGCGATGTACGAAAGCAACGAGATAGATGTTCTCCCGGTTCCATTCGGGGAACAGTTCGGTGGAGAACGTGGCTTGGATGTCGCCCTGGGCATTGATTTCATCTCCTTCAGGGGCGGTCAGAATCTCCCGGATGACGTTGGCGTGCGTGTAGTGCCCCGTGTATTCCTCCTTCTCCTTCTCCGTCCAGAATATCTGGCTGTCAGTGTCCACGTCCCGTTCCATGAGGTAGACCGTCAGACGGGGCTTCTCGCCTTCAGGCATTATGCCTTGGGCAATGTCGCCGCTCACGTTCACCTGCAACGTCTCGCCGTCAGCCTGCACTTCGCCGTTCACTTCTACGTTGAGGAACGTCGGGTGCTGCATGGAGGCATTGAGTGCCTGAGTGGCATAGTCGCCGATGAGCACGCTGAACATGGGGTTCTTTGTGGCACTTTGCTGGAAGAGAATGTTGTCGGTCGACATGGCGCGGTCAATGGTCATGGCAGGGATGCTCACCTGTGATGAGTCGTTGTCGCACAGCCGGAGGGAGAGCACCGTGGCATCGTCTTCGCCCGTCATAAACTGGTCGTCGAGGTGCTGGCAGACGAAGGTGAAGTCGTCCTCGCGCCCCTTCAGGCTGGGACCCACGTAGTCGTCGTAGAAGCGGGGCGACATGTAATTGTTCTCCGATTCGTAGTATTCCACCAGCGGACGGCGGATGTAGGCTTCGTCCACTTCGCGCGGAACGCCGATGAGGTTCAGCGTGTGCGTTTCGGGGTTGGCAATCTCCTTGCCGTTAGCCTTTGTGATGCTCAATTCGAGGTCGCCGCTATGGAAGCACCAAAGGGGGATGAGGAAGGAACCGCTCGTGCGCCCGACGGCGATGCTGGAAGATAGCTTGACGGTCTGGCTGTACGTCTGCTCGCCCTGCCGCGAGGTGACCTCAATGGAGCTGAACCCCTGCGAACCGAGGTTCTTGAGACGGACAAGGCAATCGCTGGCCTCGCCGGTCGTCACTACGGGGTTGTGGGTGAGCATGGTGATGGACGGGAGGTAGTTGAAGGTGCCTTTCGAGTCCTTGATAATCAGCAGGATGGGCAGTATGCCACGGTCGTTCATGTCGCGCCAGATGGGATTCCCCTGCTCGTCGTTGTCGCCGTCCACCCAGAGGTAGCAGCTGTTGGGCGTGTAGTGGGGATAGAGCATGGGGATGGCACAGACATCCTTCTTCAGCGTCGTGGTGAATCCCACGACCAGTTGTCCCACGTCTTCGGGTATCTCGTAGTCGCTCAGCGTCAGGTTGTTCCATCCGGGATTCGAGTCGGAGTAGTTGTATCTAACCGTCGTGGGCTTGCTTTCGGTCAGATTCTCGCCGTTGAAGGTGGAGCGCACGAAACCCGTGTACGACCCTGTCTGGGTCGAAGTGTCCCACCCCGCACGCATCCCGACGATGGTGCCGCCGATGTAAGGCTCGAGCATTTCGCGGGTGAGCACGATGGCGCAGCCCACTGTGGCACTGAAGTCCAGCGACAGTCCGTCGTACTCCCAAATTTGGTCGGTGTACCGGGCATAGCCGACGTAGGCACGGCCCGAGGTGCTTTGTGCCAGTGCTTGGTTGAAAACTCCGAAAAGCAATCCCTGCATCAGGAGGAAGATGTAAAACTTTTTCATAAGCGTTGCCTTTTAAGGGTTATTGAAACATTATCACGGCACAAAGATAATGAAAAACAAACGTGTTGCAAAATAAATATAACGCTTCGTGTGAAAAAAACTGAGAAATCGTTGCACGGTTGAAAAGTTTTCTATAAATTTGTCGGTGCAAGTACTGTATTAACTTTAAAACCTAATAGCGATGACACCACAACATCTCTCTGGTCTGAAGCGCGAAGACTTTCAGGCAGTGGTGCAGGGAAAGGAGACCGACCTGTTCACCTTAGTAAACAATAATGGAATGGAAGTGGACATCACCAACTATGGTGGTGCTCTTGTGTCTATAATGGTACCCGACCGTGACGGCAATGTCGGCAACGTGATTCAGGGACACGACAACATCAAGGACGTCGTGGCGAGTCCCGAACCCTTCCTTTCGACCCTCATCGGTCGCTACGGCAACCGCATCTGCAAGGGCAAGTTCACGATGAACGGCAAAGAGTACACGCTGGCCGTCAACAACGGTCCAAACTCGCTCCACGGAGGCCCCACTGGTGCCCATGCTCGCGTGTGGGATGCCGAGCAGGTGAACGAGCGCGAACTCGTGCTGCGCTACACCTTCGCCTATTACGAGGAGGGCTTCCCCGGTGAGGTGAAGATGACCGTGCGCTACTCGCTGACGGACGACAACGAACTCGTCATTGACTATCGCGGTGTGACCAACAAGAAGACCATCGTCAACATGACCTCGCACGGCTACTTCTCGCTCTGCGGCATCCAGAACCCGACCCCCGAGGCTACGAATGTCGTGCTGCGCATCAACGCCGACTTCTACGTGCCCATCGACGACACCTCGATTCCCACGGGCGAAATACTCCGCGTGGACGGCACTCCCTTTGACTTCCGCACGCCGAAGCCCGTCGGCCAGGACATCGATGCCGACGACGTGCAAATCAAGAACGGTGCCGGCTACGACCACTGCTTCGTGCTGAACAAACGGGAACCCGGCGAACTCTCGCTGGCCGCCGAAATGACGGAGCCCGTCAGCGGCCGCACCATGGAAGTGTGGACCACCGAACCCGGCGTGCAGTTCTACAGCGACAACTGGGCAGACGGCTACGGCCTGCAGCACGGCTGCACGGCTCCCCGACGCTCCGCTCTCTGCTTCGAAGCACAGCACTTCCCCGACTCGCCTAACCGTCCCTACTTCCCCTCCGTGGTGCTGAAGCCCGGAGAGGTGTACACGCAGAAGACGGTGTATAAGTTCGGCACGGACAAATAATAGACCCTCCCCAGGCCTCCCTTCTTGCCCCACTTCGTCCTGCAAGCGAACAAGTTCGAGCGGTAGGGAGGGGGAAGTCACAATTAAGAACAAAAATCAATAAACAATAACAATAACAAAAGTAGAATACCTCCCCACAAAACATTCTACTCTCCCCCCCAACAAGCAAGGGGGAGCGGGGAGGGGGCCTTTATGAAACAAGAAAATAAACAATGGGGTGCCATCATTGTCATGATTGCCCTGTTCGCCATGATTGCTTTTGTGACGAACCTGTGTTCGCCTATGGGCGTCATCGTAAAGAACCAGTTCGGTACCACGAACTTCATGGCCATGATTGGTAACTACGGTAACTTTATGGCCTATCTGGTCATGGGCTTCCCCGCAGGTCTCATGATTAAGCACTGGGGTTACAAACGTACGGCTCTCGTCGGCCTTCTCGTCGGCATTACGGGTATCATTGTCCAGTGGCTCTCCGGATGGGGCGGCATGGCCGTCTATCTCTGCGGTGCGCTCATCTCGGGCGGCTGCATGTGCATACTGAACACGGTTGTGAATCCCATGCTGAACCTCCTCGGAGGCGGTGGCAACAAGGGCAACCAGCTCATCCAGACGGGCGGTGTGTTCAATTCAACGGCTGCCGTGGCCGTCTATATCATCATGGGAGCCCTCATCGGTGATGCTGCCAAGGCTAAAATCAGTGATGCCACACCGGCCTTGATGATTGCCCTGGCCATTTTTGTCATTGCCTTCATCGTCATCTTCTTCACCAAGATAGAAGAACCTCAGCAGAAGGTAGAGGTAAAGAGCGGTGAGAAAGACCCCCACTCGGCTTTCTCGTTCCGTCACTTCAACCTCGGCATCCTGGCCATCGGCCTCTATGGTGGCGTGGAGATGGGCATCCCCGGCTACATCCTGCAATATCTGACAGCCGCCAAGGATGCGGCCACTCCCGGTCTTGCTATGGATGCCGGCTATGTGGGCACACTGGCCTCTATCTACTTCCTCCTGATGCTCATCGGCCGTTTCGTAGGTGCCAGCGTGGGTGGCAAGGTTAGCACCAAGGCCATGATTACCTTCGTAAGCGCCATGGCTGTCATTCTGATTGCCCTGGGCATTTATCTGCCTACCGACATTGCAGTCAATGTGCCCGGTATCGACTACGTCAAGATGGAACTCGTTTGGGACAAGATTCCCGTCGGCATTTTCTGCTTCCTCCTCGTCGGCCTTTGCGCCAGCGTCATGTGGGGTGGCATCTTCAACCTCGCCACTGAGGGGCTCGGCAAGTACACCGCTATTGCTTCCGGAGCCTTCATGACCATGGTTTGCGGCTTTGCCATCATGGTGGGCATTCAGGGTCTCGTGGCCGACTGGACGGGTTCGTACCTCACCTCTTACTGGGTTCCCCTGCTCTGTGCCGCCTACATCCTGTACTATGCACTTTGGGGTTCGAAGAACGTGAATACGGACATTCCTGTGGAATAAACCTATAATTGAAAGTTGAAAATTGAAAGTTGAAAGTTAGCCTTCGGCGAGAATAAATGGTCAATTACTATCATATTTCTTTTGATTTTCAATTTTCTACTTTCATTCAACTCTGGAAAAACAATTCAATTAATTATAAACCATGAATTTTGAAACGCGAAGCATAAAACTTTCAACTTTCAACTTTCAACTTT
>JAFTEX010000005.1 GCA_017453445.1 Bacteroidaceae bacterium | reverse complement strand
ATTTTTAATTTCTAATTTATTTTGTATCTTTGTCCCGATTATGTCGGAAACTAACGATATCAATGAACAGTTAAGGTTGTTGTTGGACGATTTAGAGCCCATCACACTGGAGCAGATGTCGGGCATCAAACTGATGAACCGCACCGATACCAAGTTCGTGACCAACAAGCGGAAACTGGCACAGCTTCTGGAACTGGCTCAAGGAAAGTATTTTGCCCAGTTGAACGCCGGCAGCAAGATTGCCGACTACAAAACGACCTACTGGGACACGGAAGAGTACCAATACTATTTCGAGCACCACAACGGAAGGACGCCCCGGCAGAAAGTCCGCGTCAGGACATACATGGACAGCAGCGTGACCTTCCTGGAAGTGAAGACGAAGAACAACCACGGACGGACGAAGAAAAAACGCATCGAAGTGGCCGGACAAGAACTGACTCAGGAACGAGAGATGGCCAACGAATTTCTCGGAAAACTGGTGCATCGGGAACTGGACGACATACACCCCACCGTGCAAAACCGCTTCCATCGCATCACGCTCGTCAACTACGACAAGACGGAGCGGCTGACCATCGACTTCGACGTTTGTTTCCACAATTTCGAGACCGACAGCGAGGCCGAGACGGGCGACTTGGTCATCATCGAACTGAAACGCGACGGCAATGTCTACTCGCCCGTGCTCGAGATGTTGCGCCACCTGCGCATCAAGCCGTCTGGCTTCAGCAAGTATTGCATTGGTTCGGTCATGACCAATCGGGAACTGAAGCACAACATGTTCAAAGAAAAAATGGTGTGGATAGAGAAACTGTCTGGAGAGAAACTTGCGAACCGCCCCAAAGAACATGAAAACGACAGATAACATCAAACATAACATAACAAACCAAACGCACTGATACCCATGGATTTCAATCAACTAATGGACTTCACCGACATCAACAACCAGCTGGGCGACCTCTTTGGCGTGACCCTGTTTGACCCCCAGCAGTTCATCTCGCTGGTCATCCGGTTCTTCATCAACCTTGCGGTAGTGGTCTCTATCGCTCGCTACTTCTACTATCCCCACAGTCGCCGGCGCGACTACATGTTTATCTTCATCCTCATGTCTATGAGCATCTTCCTGCTCGTAAGCCTGATGGAGGGCGGAGGCATGGAACTGGGAGCCGCCATGGGTCTGTTCGCCATCTTCGGCATCATGCGCTTCCGGACCGAGGCCGTGCCCATCCGCGAGATGACCTATCTGTTCATGCTCATAGCCGTGAGCGTCATCAACGCCGTGGCGCAGGGTGACTACCACCCAAAAGCGCAGTACTGGGACGGCGTAGGCATCGTCACCATCGTCTTCGTCAATCTCGTCTTCGTGCTGATGGCCTGGCTCTTCGAGTCCAGCAAGATTCTCTCTGACAGCTGCTCGAAGTACATCAAGTACGACAATGTCAGCCTTGTGGCTCCCGACAAGCGCAAGGAACTGAAAGCCGACTTGGAAAAGCGCACGGGGCTGAAAATCGAACGCATCGAGGTGGGCATGATTGACTACCTGAAGGATGCCGTCCTTATCCGCATTTTCTACAACGAAGAGGCCGACCGAGGCAGCAGCATCGCCGAAGTGAACCGAATGCCGAGATAAATGGCAGAAAGGTATGAAGGATTAAACTATCCCCCAATATCCAAGTCTAAACCGTAAGAAGAAACTCATTCTAAAGAAAGCATCATGAGACAGCGTTTTTCTGTTCTTTTCCTTTCTCTGTTGGCGGCTCATCTGGCATGGGCCAGCGGAGACACCGACAATACGGGAGCCCTATGGACCGAGGTGGAAGTCACGAAAGCACTGCCCTACAACCTGAGCATTGATGCCGGAATGGGTTACAGAACGCTCGACTGGTTCGACGAGTCGAGCCGATGGGACATCGGAGCCGGCCTCAGTTGGAAACTCAACAGACATTGGAAGTTCAGTGTCGGCTATATGTTCATCATGAAGCATAGTCTGGCAGAGACCTCCTACAAGACGTCGGAAGAACTGGAATACAAGTACCGCGACGCTGCGACAAATGTGGACTGGGATAGCGAGAGTTTCCTCGGAAATCCCTATACTGACACCGAAGGCAATACAAGCAAGTACAGGGGATACAACGACAAACTGAAGAACGACACCCGAGTGGACGAATCCTTCTGGCGACAGAAACATCGCTTCTACGCGGATGTAACCTACACGACAAAGTTTTGGAAGACGCTTCGCATCGCCGTCCGTGAAAGATACCAACTGACGATGGCACCAAGCAAAACCATAGACCGAACCCGACATCGCATAGCCACGGTCACCAAATATCGCGATCCCAGCTACGACGGAGACGGCAACCTGACGAGCTACGATGAAGTGACGAAATACTGGCAGGAGGGCAACGTCATCTACGGACAGGACGTGACCGATGCAAGTAACCCGGGCGCAGTGCAGGATGTCACTACGGCGTATCTCGCAGAGCACAATGCCCTCAACACCACGGAGACCTACAGCCACGAAAAACGACGCAAGACCTTGCACATCTTGCGCTCACGGCTCAAGCTGTCCATCGACAAGAAAGGATGGAAATGGGAACCTTACGTTAGTGTAGAGACCCATAACAACCTGGGGGACAAGTGGAATCTGGACAAGGTACGCACAATTCTCGGTGTCGAATACAACATCAACCGACATCACAATTTGGACTTTGGCTACGTCTTTAATCACGAGAACGACGAAGACGGGAACCAAAACATCCATGCCATCAGCATTGGATATAATTATAAGTTCTAAGTCAATTATATAAGTTATCATCCGATTAAAAACAAAGAAAAAAAAAGATGAAGAAGTTTATATTAATGGCAATGTTGGCCGCTGGCACTACGGCTTTTGCCGACGACTACAAGTTCCTGGGCATAGACTGCAACAACGCAGAAAGCTTCATTGCGCTGGAAAACATCAAAAAGATTACCTTTGAAAACGGCAACGTAATCGTGGCCACCACTGAGGGAGAAAATGCCTTTCCGCAGAGCAAGATGGAGAGAATGTTTTTCAGCGAAACGGCTACGGCCATCGAATCCGTGGCTGCCGAAGAAGACAAAGCCGAAGGCAAGGAAATCTTTGACCTGACCGGGCGGCGTGTTGCCAAAGCAACTAAAGGCATCTATATCGTAAACGGGAAAAAGATTGTTGTGAAGTAATTCTTTTTTTGAATTATGAAAAGATTTCCCCTTTTGCTGACAGCCTTGCTGTGTAGCATTTCGTTGAGCGCACAGAGCCAAATGCACTTGTGGAAAGGCAACGAGTCCACTCGCATTAACCTTTCCGATGCCAGTGTCATCACGTATAGTAACAACGGTACGGAGCTGACCATTGCCGGCACCAAATATTCGGCTGAAGAAATCGACAGCCTTGTCTTGATTCACCAGGTTTCCATCACGTTCAATGAGGACACCGTCACCTACCAAATCCCTGCGGCCATAGCCGACGACATCACGATAACGACCGACAAGGGGTATGCAACCGTCACAAATACCAACATCTGGAACGAAATTGAGTTCAAACTGAGTGGCGAGAGCAGTAACGGAGGGTTCACCTACTACGGAGCCTTCAAGGCAACCTTCCGCCTCAACGGCCTCACGCTCACCAGCCAGCGCAGTGCGGCCATCGACATCCTATGCGGCAAGCGATGTGCCTTAATTCTGGAAGACGGCACCACAAACACCCTTGCGGACTACAGTGCGGGAGAGCAAAAAGCCTGCCTCTACTGCAAGGGGCACATGGAGGTGGAAGGCGGCGGCACACTGAACGTAAGCGGCAATCTGAGTCACGCCATCAAGACCAAGGAATACCTGCAACTGAAAAAGTCCACTGGCACCATCAACATCGTCAAAGCCAGTGGCGATGGAGTCCATGCCGGGCAATACTATCAACAGAACGGAGGGACCATAACCATCACTTCTGACACCCATGGCGACGGCATACAAGCAGAAGTGGCAACACTCGACGACGATGTCACACCCAACCCCGACAAGGAGTATAACGGACAAATGTTCATCAATGGCGGCACGCTGAATATCGAGGCTGCCCACGAAGACAGGAAGGGAATCAAGTGTGACAGTCTCATTACCATCACAGGGGGCACCATCAAGATTGCGGCATCGGGCAATGGCAGCCGTGGCATACAAACCAGCAGCAACATGATTATCGGCACGTCCGGCGGCGACACCACCTCCCCCACCATCACCATCAGTGCCACCGGCGGCCTCTGCACCGCGGAAGAAGACTCTGACGACCCACATCGTTGCATGGGCATCAAGGTCGACGGGAACCTCACTGTCTACTCCGGCACCACCGTCGTTACCAACACGGGGAGCAAGAGCCGCGGCATCAAGGTCGGAGGCACCTACTCGAAGAAAGGCGGCAACGTAACCGCAAACATCAAGAACTAAGAGTTTCGACACTGAAGCATTAAAGCATCCGAAAAAAAGGAACGCATCCATCGGCTGACGGATGCGTTCCTCTTTTTCGGATATTGTAGGGCGAGCCAAAGCATGGATGCAAACCAAAGCATCCCTACTTCCACTCCAGCACAAGAGCCTCGCGCGGTGCAAGTTCAAAGTCCTTGGTGAGGTCGAAGGTGCGGCCCGTGGGCACATCGACGAACTGACGTTGGTCTTCATCGAGCAGCTCGGCAAAGCGGGCGGCCTCGAACGTGGCAGGGGCGGAAGTGCCGTTAAGGATGGTGACAACGACGTTGCGATGCCACCTGCGAGCCACCACGTAAACACCCTTCCAGGGACAGAACTGCGTGGTCGTGCCCCGAATAATGGTCTCGTTGCCATTGCGCCAATGCAGAAGTCCGGATAGCCAGTGGAACATTTCCTGTTCCTCCTCGGTACGTCCTTCCTTAGTGAAAGCATCGCGCTCGTCACCCGGGAAGCCGCCAGGGAAGTCGCGGCGCACGTTGCCGTCGGTCACCTCCTTGGTGCCACGCATCAGGATTTCGGTGCCGTAGTAGATTTGAGGTATGCGGGGCAGGGTGAGCAGCAGAGCCAGCGCTTGGCGCAGCACCTGCGGGTCACCTTCGTTCCCCAAAAAACGGTCGGTGTCATGGTTATCGACGAAGGCCATCACGCGGGTGGGGTCTTTGTACAGATAGTCGTAGCAGATGCTGTTGTAGAGCCGGTTGAAACCATTCCACCATCCGTCGGTCTCCTCGTTCTTAGCCTTGGCAAGGCGGTCGAAGAAAGCGAAGTCCATGACGGTCTTCAGCCCCAGTTCGCTCTGCCACGTGGCAGTGTAGGCCGGTTCGGTGACCCACGTCTCGCCCACGACGTTGAAGTTGGGATACTCTTCGTCCAGACGTTTCATCCAAAGCCCCATGCCTGTGGCGTCGGCGTAGGGATAGGTGTCCATGCGAATGCCGTCGATGCCGACCGTCTCTATCCACCAAATGCTGTTCTGGATGAGGTAGCGCATGACGTGGGGATTGCGGTGGTTGAGGTCGGGCATCGTGGGCACGAACCATCCGTCCACCGTTTCGCGCAGGTCCACTTCGGAGGCGTAGGGGTCAAGGACGGGAGTGAGCTTGTAGGACGTCTGCAAAAACTTTTCATTGGGAAAGATTTCGCCCTTTTCGTTGCGGCGATTGTTGCCCTGGAGCCACTGGGGGGAGTTGAACCAATCCTTGGTGGGCATGTCGGCCACCCAGGGGTGCTCGAACCCGCAGTGGTTGAATATCATGTCCATGACCACCTTCAAGTTGTGCTGATGGGCTGCGTCAATGAGCTGGCGGTACTGTTCGTTGGTGCCGAAGCGCGGGTCGACGCGATAGTAGTCGGTGGTGGCATAGCCATGGTAGGTAGAGAAACCGTTGTCGTCGGGCGAATTGTTCTCCAGCACGGGGGTGAACCAAAGGGCTGTGACACCCAGTTCATTGAAGTAAGCCATGTGGTCCATGATGCCTTTCAGGTCGCCGCCGTGGCGCAGACTGGGCTGGGTGCGGTCTTCCACGTAGTTTTGGAGGCCGTCGATGTGGGCGGGATGGTCCTTGCCCTGAGCAAAGCGGTCGGGCATGAGCATATAGAGCACGTCTGCGTTGGTGAAGCCTTGCCGGTCTTCTCCCTTCATCTCACGTTCCTTGAGTTGGTAGGCTATGGTGGTCTGCTTGTCACCGAGACGGAAGGTCAGGGGCAGCGTGCCTGCCTTAGCACCTTTGACATTAAGGTAAACCAGTAGATAGTTAGGCGAGTCGGGCCTTACGACGGAGTCCAACCGTGCTCCCTGCACAGTAACCTCAGCCTCGCGGATGCCCTGCCCGTAGACCATCAGTTGCAGTGAGGGGTCTTTCAGTCCCACATACCAGTCTGTAGGGTCTATGCGAGAGACTGGCACGTCACTTTCCGTCAACGCCGAGAGTGATTTGGCATCTGACGTATCCATGCTTTTGTTACAGGATGTCATCATGCCCGACACGGTGCAGATGACACATAGAAGGGTCTTCTTCATACTTTATTTAGGTTGTGCGATGAGTGATACGGCAAAACCTCCGCCCGGTGCCTCCGTGAGTTTGAGCGTGTCGCCTGCCTTGACGGTCTTCCGGGTAATGGTATATGCCTGCGGGTTATCCTTATAGTGGGCATCCTTGGCATCGGCATAGATGGTACAGGTGTATTTGCGGTCCTTGTCAAGGAAGTCCAGTTTCACATTGACCTGGTGCCCGTTCTCGTCGCATTTGCCACCGATGAACCAGTTGTCTGTCCCCTTGGCCTTGCGCGCTACGGTGATGTAATCGGCAGGTTCGGCTTCGAGGTAGCGCGAATCGTCCCAGTCGCAAGCTACGTCGCGGATGAACTGGAAGGCATCGTCGAAGCGTTCGTAATGTTCGGGCAGGTCGGCCGCCATCTGCAAGGGGCTGTACATGGTGAGGTAGAGTGCCAGGGAGCCGCAGAGTGTGATGCGTGCCCACGACTGGTTGCCGCTCCACTCGTTGAGGCGCGTGACGAAGATGCCCGGCGTGTAGTCCATCGGCCCGCCCTGCAAGCGGGTGAAGGGAAGGATACAGGTGTGGTCGGGGCGCGAGCCTCCGAAAGCTTCGTACTCCGTGCCACGCGCACTTTCGTTGCCGACAAGGTTGGGATAGGTGCGGCAAAGGCCCGTCGGGCGCGTGGCCTCGTGGGCGTTGACCATGATGTGGTGGCGTGCAGCCTCTCGGATGACGTAGAGGTAGTGATTGTTCATCGACTGCGAGTAGTGATGGTCGCCGCGCGGAATCATGTCGCCCACGTAGCCCGTCTTGACAGCATCGTAGCCGTAGCGGTTCATCAGTTCATAGGCCTCCTTGATGTGGCGTTCGTAGTTCTGCGTCGAGGACGAAGTCTCGTGGTGCATCAGCAACTTCACACCCTTGGAGTGGGCATATTCGTTGAGTGCCTTGATGTCGAAGTCGGGATAGGGAGTCTGGAAGTCGAATACGTCACGCTTCCACATGTTGGCCCAGTCCTCCCAACCCACGTTCCAACCCTCTACGAGCACCTCGTCGAGGCCGTTCTTGGCAGCAAAGTCGATGTATCGGCGCACCTTCTCGTTGTTGGCGGCGTGGCGACCGTTAGGCTTCACTTTCTGCCAGTCTATCTGGTCGAGATGGATGGATGGAAAGTCGTCGGTATAGTTCCACGACGATTTGCCCACAATCATTTCCCACCAGACGCCGCAGTACTTCGTGGGATGAATCCACGACACGTCGTCGAGGGCGCAGGGTTCGTTGAGATTCAGGATGAGGTTCGAGGAGAGCATGTCGCGGGCATCGTCGCTCACCATCACGGTGCGCCAGGGAGTTTGGCAGGGCGTCTGCATACAGCCCTTCAGACCCGTGGCGTCGGGGGTCAGGTGACTTACGAAGGTGAAGGGGGCGGGCAAGGGCCAGGACGATGGTTTGGGATGGGGTGTATAGGCATTGCTGCCTCCGCGCAACTCTTGGGTAAGGTGCTTCGTCTGTGCATCCACGAGTTCCAGATGCATGGTGGCATAGTCGAGGCAGGCCGCTTCGTGGATGTTGATGTACAGGCCGTCGTCGGTCTTCATCTGCAAGGATGTCTGCACACCCGTCGGCGAGAAGGGAGCCACCGACGAGTTGCCCCAGTTAACGGCCTTGTCGTGGAGGTTACGTATCTCCGAGAGGCGCGACTCCTGAGTCTCCTGCTCCTGACTGTCGTAGTCGCCGGGCAGCCACCATGCCTTGTGGTCGCCTGTCATGCTGAATTCGGTGTGCTCCTCCTTGATGAGGAAGTAGTTGAGTTCCCGCTGTTGAGGAAATTCGTAGCGCAGACCGATACCGTCGTCGTAGACACGGAAGCGAATGACGATGGTGCGTTCGTGGCGCGGCTGGCGCAGAGTGACCGCCATCTCGTTGTAGTGGTTGCGAATGGTGCGTGTCTCGCCCCAGACAGGTTCCCACGTTTCGTCGAACTCGTGGGTCACAGTCTCCACCGCTTCGAATCCATCCATCAGGTCGGTTTCGCCCATTCCCTTGGAGGCATGTTTGTCCTTTGCCAACTCCAGACCGAGGTGGGAGGGGCGGACAACAGCGCGTCCTTTGTAAGTCATCTCGTACGTGGGGCGCCCCGTGGCATCGAGCGAGAAGGTCAGTTCGATGTGGCCGTCAGGTGACTTCACACGACTTGCCATGGCCAGCACGGGCAAGGCAAGCAAGAAGGAAAGCAGCAGTTTTCTCATTTTCTTCTACTTTGCATGATTAGGGTGTGGATTCCGTCATTGAAATCTTTGGCTTCCATGAGGTCTTCGATGTTGAGATGCATGCGATAGCGCCAATAATGTTGCGGATTGGCAGGCACATTGACACGCTCGGCACTGGCATCAGGCAGGCGCAGGGTTTCGTCTGTGGCTAACCAATCCTGCAGGCTGATGACACAGAGCATTGAGGGACACTGGAGGTGGCGGTTGATGATTTCCGTAGCCAGCCATCCCGGCATCGGGTGGGGAGCAGTTCCTTCACGATGCAGAATATTGTTAAAGTAGTCCTGCGTACGCTCGTAATCCTCGTCCCACCACATACGCAGGGTCGGCGTATCATGGCTGCTGATGGTGGCCACACTGCGACGTGGATTCCGTTCCACATGGCCGAAACGGGTACCAGAATCTTTTGGCATCGACTCCAGTTCCAGACTCAGTATACCCAGTTCGTTCATCACCCATCCCACACAGTCGGGCACCATGCCCAGGTCTTCGGCACAACAGAGCATACGTGTGGCACCTACCAGCTTGGGAAGTTTCATCATGGCCTGTTCGTACCAGAACTGATTGTTGCGACGATAGAAATAGTCGTTATACAGGCGATTGTATGCCTCTTGCTCTCTGTTGCTGAGAAAGCGAAAAGCCTCGGTCTTCTGAGCCGCAATACGCGGATGGAAAACTTCGGGATTGCGGTGGTCGTGCAGGAACAGATAGTTGCCACGGGCCACGGCATCGTCCAAATCCTTCTGGCTGCTGATGATGGGGGCAAGGGTGTTCTTCAAGGTCCATTCGCTGATGCCTGCCCGGTATATCTCGTCACATGTCAAGGCCAGCGAGGGCGAGAACTGGCCTAACAATCCGCTCTTGGCCGGCACGGGAATCTCCCAGATGCGGAAGAAACCCAGCACGTGGTCAATGCGGTAGGCATCGAAATATTTTGCCATCGAGCGGAAACGACGCTCCCACCACTGACACCCGTCCTGCAACATCTCGTCCCAGTTATAGGTGGGGAATCCCCAGTTCTGACCGTCCTCGGCAAAGTCGTCAGGCGGTGCTCCGGCCTGTCCGTTCATGTTGAAATAGCGCGGCTCTGCCTCCACATCACAACCATATCGACTTACGCCGATGGGAATGTCTCCCTTCAGTAGCACACCTCGTTGCCGGGCATGTTCGTGTACGGCTTTCATCTGGGTGGCCAGAAGATATTGTACATAAAGCCAGAAGTTCTCCTGCCCCTCTGCCTTATCTCGACGGCAGCAGAATGAGGCATAAGGTACCAACCATTCGTGATTGTCGGCCACGAACTTCTTGAACTCCTTAGTCTCCATCACGGTCTTTCCGTTCTGCTGGAAGAGCAACTTCAGGTGTTCCAACTTCCCATTGTTCACCCGTTCATAGTCCACCTGCGGCAGGGCATTCAGTTTCTTCTGCATGTCCTCGAAGCGTTCGCGGTCGGCTTTCTTTCGCAGAGCGGGCAACTGGCGGAGGTCTATATACTGAGGATGCAGGGCAAACACACTGATGCAGGAATAGGGGTAAGAATCCGTCCATGTGTGGGTGGTGGTGGTGTCGTTGATGGGCAGAATCTGCAATAGTCCTTGTCCCGTCTGGGCCACCCAGTCGACCATCATGCGCAGGTCACCGAAATCACCCACGCCGAAGCTTTCCCGGCTGCGCAATGAGAACACGGGCACCAACGTACCGGCAATGCGGAAACTCTCCGGACAGTCCTGCCAGCAATCGCGCACGCACTCGTCGATGTTGGCCCCAGGCGTATAGCTATGGGGCGAGAACACCCATTCACTGCGCCGCAAGTCGCCCTGCCACGTCACACTATAATAGTAGTGTATGGTTTGCGACACCTCTAAATTCACTTCCCAGATGACCCCATCATAGGTCTTCATGGCATGGGACGTATGGTTGCCGTCCGATTCCAACACGTTCAGCCAAAGGTCTTGACCGAAGACGGTACGATATTCAATCTCAAAACGTGTATTCATACTATCCTGTTTTTTGTCCTTTTCCTATTTATTTATTAAGCCCCGCTTTCTTTTCGTTTATTACACTCACGCACAAGGCGCCGATGACAAGGCACGCCCCCGCCACCATGAACATGTGCCCCTGCACACTGCCCACGGCACTCAGTATCGTGCCGCCCAGCAGGGCTGCCACAATCTGCGGTACACAGATGGTGCCGTTGAACAGCCCCAGATAAGCCCCCATGTGGCCATAGCCTTGCAGGGCATTGGTGACGAACGTGAAGGGCATGGCCAACATGGCCGCCCAGCCGCATCCAATGAGCAAGAAGGGGACGAACTGGAGATACTGGTTGTGAACGAACGGTACCAACGCAAAACCGATGCCTCCCAGCACGAGACTCACGGCGTAGGCCATCTTTGCGTTCTTAAACTGCGGCAGGACAACCGCCCAAATCACACTGCCCACGGCCTGCACGGCAAACAAGATGCCCACCCAGTCGCCTGCATCCTGATAGGCCTTGCTGGTGACATCGGTGGTGTTCCACACCGTTTCGGCAATGGTACCCGTCGCATAGGTCCACATATACATAAATGCCGCCCAGCTGAAGAACTGCACCAGGCCGACCTTCCAGAATGTGGCGGGCGCATTGCCGAGCAGTGTCAGCCAGTTAGAGGAATCCTTTTTGTTTTCCTTTATAGTATCAGCATCTTGTGTCCCATTATACTTCTCGTACTCCTGCGGGTTCCATTCCTTCACCTTCAGCGTCGTATAGAGCACACAAAGGATGAGAATGGCGGCTCCGATATAGAACGACCAAATGACGGAGTCGGGCACCACGCCCTTGGCCGCCACATTCTTGATACCCAACCAAGTAAAGAAGAAGGGGAAGGCAAATCCCACAATCGAACCCGCATTGCAGAGAAACGACTGGATGGAGTACGCCTTTGACTTCTGCTCCTCATTCACCATGTCGCCCACCAACATCTTGAAAGGTTGCATGGCCATGTTGATACTGGTGTCGAGGAACATCAGCGCCACCAGACCGAATATCATGGCTGTGCCCACGGCCATACCGAACGACCCGGCATTGGGCAACAGGCACATGACCAACACGGTACAGGCAGCCCCGACGAAGAGATACGGAATGCGCCGTCCGAAACGTGTCCAGGTCTTGTCTGACAAGGTACCCACAATGGGTTGTACGAGGATGCCCATCAGCGGGGGCAGAATCCAAAAGTAACTCAAGGAATGGGGATCGGCACCCAGCGTGGCAAAAATGCGTGATATGTTGGCACTTTGCAGGGCGTATGCTATCTGCACACCGAAGAAGCCAAAACTCAGATTCCACAATTTCCAAAACGATAAATCAGGCTTTTGCATGGTTCCTTATCTATTAAAATTTCACTCTTCATCCTTCCACTTACCTCGTCGTGCCTCTCACGACCAGTCTGGTCTTCACAATACGCTTCTCCACCTTGTCGATAGGGATGACACCTTCGACGTGGTCCACCAGAATGTCCACGGCTTCCTCCCCCACCATGGGACCCCGTTGCTCCACTGTGGTGAGCATCGGGTCACAGACAATGGCTCTCTCGCCGTTAGTAAAGCCGCAGATGCTCAAATCTTTGGGCACATGCAGCCCCATCCTCTTAGCAGCAAAAAGTATGCCAATGGCCGTATCGTCGTTGACGGCAAAGGCTGCATCCGGCCGGTCCTCACGGGCGAGCACCTCGGGTGTCAGCACCTCGGCATCTTCCCGGTTGTCACACTCAAAGCGCAGCGATTCATCCAACTTCATCCCGTGTTTCAACAAGGCATCCCGATAGCCATTATACCGGTTCTTGGAGATTTCCATCTTCATGCTCGACCCATAAAAGGCAATGCGCTTGCACCCTGTTTCTATAAGGTAAGTCACGGCTTTGTAGGCTCCCATATAGTCATCGACGACCACACGATTCGTGTTCAGTCCCGTACAGATTCGGTCGTAGAACACCAACGGGATTCCAGCCTCCAACAAGCGCTGGAAGTGTCCATATTCCGCAGTGTCCTTGGCCATCGATACGATGACGCCGCACACCCGATGCTCCGTGAACGACTGGCAGATGCGCACCTCGCGCTCGTATCGCTCATCACTCTGTGCCACCATGATTCGATAGCCACGTTTGCTGGCCTGCTCTTCGATGCCCGAAAGGATGGTGGAGAAGTAGTAATGCGCTATCTGGGGCATGATGACACCTATGATTCTCTGCGGAGCCACACGGCTCCGGCGCAACGACTCGGCCAGCACGTTGGGCAGGAAATTATGTTCCTGAGCATAGGCCTTAATTCGTTCTCGCTGTTCGGGGCTGATGCGGGGACTGTCGTTCAGCGCACGCGAAACTGTCGACACGCTGACTCCCAGCTCCCGTGCAATATCCTTCATGGTAATAGTGGACTTGTCGCTCATACCGTTTGCCTTTCTCGCTATGTTTGCGTACAAAGGTAGGCAAAAGCGTGCAATCGCCTGCCACACAGATATTCTAAAAAGGAGATACATAAATGCAAACGTTTGCACATCGCATTTGATTATTTTGCGTTCTGTTATTATCCGTATTTTTTTTCTTACTCTTACTTTTGCAATGTGGTAGAGGAGAGAACGCACTTTTCCCTCACATTCATCATAGATGAACTTGGACTTGGGTCAGAAAAATTAACTCAAAAACTAATAAATAAAAACATGAAAAGCATGATGAAGCAGGTAAACATCAAAATCCCCCTTCGGATTCTAACCCTCATCTGCGGGTTATTCCTCTCTGTAGGTGCCTTTGCCCAGATTACGGTCAAAGGTCATGTAAAGGATGATGCCGGCGAGCCCATCATGGGTGCCGCAGTCCGCGTGGTCGGGCAGCAAGGCGGTGTGGTGACCGACTTCGACGGCAACTTCTCCATCTCTGCGCCCAAGGGTGGCCAACTGACGATTTCCTTCATGGGTTTCCAGACGGCAACCGTTGCTGCCAGCCCCGTTGTCAACGTGGTGCTGCACGAGGATCAGAAACTTCTGGAGGACGTGGTGGTCATCGGTTACGGCCACGCCAAGAAGAACGACCTGACAGGTAGCGTATCGGCCATGAAGCCCGACGACATGTCGAAGGGTATCACCAACAATGCCACCGACATGTTGGTGGGTAAGATTGCCGGTGTGGATGTCATTACTTCTGGCGGTACGCCGGGTGCCGGTGCACAGATTCGCATCCGTGGCGGTTCGTCACTGAACGCCACCAACGACCCTCTGTATGTCATTGACGGTCTGACCATCGACGGCAGTACGGCTACGGGTATGAGCAACATTCTTGCCAACATCAACCCCAACGACATTGAGACCTTCACCGTACTGAAGGATGCCAGTGCCACGGCCATCTATGGTAGCCGTGGTTCGAATGGTGTCATCATCATCACCACCAAGAAGGGTAAGGGCAGTGCCATTCCCAAGGTTTCGTACAGCGGCGACGTGACGGTTTCCACCATCCAAAAGAAATATGACACGCTGAATGGCAACGAGTATCGTGCCCTGGTGAACAGCATCGACGGCCTGGATGCCAGTCTGCTGGGCAACGCCAACACCGACTGGCAGGACCAGATTTTCCGCACTGCCATCTCCAACAGCCACAACATTTCGCTGAATGGTGCTGCCAAGAACATGCCCTACCGCTTTACTTTGGGCTACAACTCGGCAGAAGGTATCGTCAAGACCTCAAGTATGCGACGCACCAATGCCGCACTGAACCTGAGCCCCACGTTCTTCGACAAGCACCTGACCTTCAACATTACTACAAAGTATATGTATGAGCAGGACCGCTATGCCAACGCCGGCAGTGCTATCGGTTCAGCCCTGAGCATCGACCCCACGCGCCCCGTTTACGACAACGGTGAAGTGGGCAAGTACTTTGGCGGCTTCTGGCAGCCTACTCAGAGTGCCACATACAACGACCCCGAATGGAAACTCACCAAGAACCCCAATGCACCCCAGAACCCTCTGGCCCTCCTTAAGAACCAGTACATTTGGGCTCATGCACACGACTTCATTGGCAACTTGGACATTGAGTATAAGATCCATCATCTGGAGGACTTAGTGCTGCACGCTAACATCGGTGGCCAGTACACCAAGTCGAAGCAGGACGACTACAGCAATCCTCACTCTTTCGACAACAACTACTACGGCTGGGACGGCGAGACCCACTACATGAAGTGGTCTGCCACGCTGAACGCCTATGCACAGTACTCTCATATCTGGAACAAGATACACGACTTTAGCATCATGGCGGGTGCCGAAGAGAGCCGCTTCCACAGCGAAGGCTGGAATGCCGGTCAGGGTTGGGAGCGCTATGACGAGAACGGCAACCTCTTGGCTACACCCGTGGCACACGGAGAGAGTCTCCGCAGCCAGCAGGCGTGGGCCACGCAAAACCGTCTGGTTTCCTACTTCAGCCGTGCCAATTACACGCTCATGAGCCGTTACCTGTTTACGGCCACCATCCGTGCCGACGGCTCTTCGCGCTTCCCCGCCGGACGCAAGACCCGTTGGGGATACTTCCCCTCCACGGCCTTTGCCTGGCGCATCAGCGGTGAGAAGTTCATGCAAAACGCCAATTGGCTCGACGACCTGAAGTTGCGCCTCGGATGGGGTGAAACGGGTCAGCAGGGCATCGGCTCCGACTTTGCCTATCAGACAGTCTACACCGTCAGCAACGACTACGCCATGTATCCCTTCGGCGATACCTATTATTATACGGCACGCCCGTCGGCCGCCAATCCCAACCTGAAGTGGGAAACCACCACCACCTGGAACGCCGGCATCGACTTCTCTGCCAAGAACGGACGCTTCGTTTGGAACCTCGATGCCTACTATCGCACTACGAAGGACCTCTTGCAGTACAAGACCATCCCTGTAGGTACGGCTCCTGCCAGCATCATGGCCATGAACGTGGGCGACCTGAAGAACTATGGTGTGGAATTTAGTTTCGACGTGAAGCCTGTGGTGACCAAGAACTTTACTTGGGACTTGCAGTACAACGTGGCCTGGAACCACAACGAGATTACCTCGCTGGCTGGCGACACGGGCGACGAGGACTACCGCATCGTCACGGGTTCCACCATCAGCCGCGGTAATGGCACCAGCATCATGGCGCACCATGTAGGCGAAGCCGCCAGTTCGTTCTGGGTTTACCAGCAGGTGTATGACGAAAATGGCAAGCCTCTGGAGGGCGTCTATGTCGACCGCAATGCCGACGGCCAGATCAACGACCAGGACCGCTACTACTACAAGAAACCCGCTGCCGACTGGATTATGGGTCTGACCACAAAGTTCATCTACAAGCGTTGGGACCTGAGCCTGGCCTTCCATGCCTCCATCGGCAACTATGTGTACTACGACCACCTGTCGAACCACGGTTCCATCAGTTCTTCCGGTCTGTACAGCAACAGTGCCTTCACGAACACCTACCCCGAGGCTGTCGCCCTGGGCTTCACGGGTGAAGGCACCGAATACTTCCTCTCCGACTATTTCGTACGCAATGCTTCATACCTGAAGTGCTCCAACATCACGCTCGGCTACTCCTTCCCCGCCTGGGTGAAGAACGGCAAGACGAAGATGGACGGTGGCCGCATCTTCTTCACGGCACAGAACCCCTTCTTCATCACCAAGTACAAGGGCATCGACCCCGAAGTGTCCAGTGGTGTAGACCGGAACCCCTATCCGCGTCCAATGAGTTTCCAACTGGGTGTGAATCTTAATTTCTAATGCAAGGAGGACATGATTATGAAAAAGATATTCAAGACAATATTTCTGGGTGTAGCCGCACTGGCTGTGACATCTTGCTGGAACGACCTGGACATCAAGTCCATCGATCCTCAGTCATCGCCCACTTACGACGACATGCAACTGCTGGCCAAGGCCTACAGCACGCTGGGACTGACGGGTCAGAAAGGTCCTGCCGGTGCTGGTGACATCAGCAGCGACGAGGGCGAAAGCGGATTCTATCGCACCACCTTCAACCTGATGGTACTGCCCACCGACGAATGCAACTGGGCTTGGCAGACCGATACCGACATCCCGCAGATTACGGGCATCTCCTGGAGTGCATCCTCACAGCGCACCCAGTGGTGCTACCAGCGTCTGGGCTTCGACATCGTGCTCTTCAACACCTATCTGCGCGAGACCGCCAACCGCACGGGCGAGGACTATAAGTACTACCACGCTGAGGTGCGTTTCCTGCGTGCCCTGCACTACTGGTACTTCCTCGACCTCTGGCACAAGGCTCCCTTCAAGGACGAGACCGATGCTCCCGAGGCACTGCCTGTTCCCAAGGAGGGTGTGGATCTGTACAACTGGATTGACGAGGAACTGACCGCCATCGAGAGCGACCTGGCTCCCGCGGGTTCGTTCTGCAACACCACAAACTTCGGTCGTGTCGACCAGGGTGCCGCTTGGCTGCTTCACGCCCGTCTGGCCCTGAATGCTCAGATCTACACCGACGGTAAGGTGAACGATTTTGAAAAGGCCAAGGAATATGCCACGAAACTCATCGAATGTGGCAAATACGATCTGGCACGTCAGGAGAAGAATGGCTATAGTGGCTATGCACAACTTTTCATGGCCGACAATGACGAGAATCCCGAGGCCATGCAGGAAATCATTCTCCCCATCCGTCAGGACGGTCTGAACACCCGTTGCTACTCGGGTGCCAACTACCTGGTTTCCTCTACCCGCATCGCCGGTATGCCTTTTGCCGGCACCAGCAACTGCTGGAGTTGTAACTACGCGCGTCCTAACCTTGTGGAGAAGTTCTTCCCCAACGACGACATCCCCATGGCCAAGGAAGACCAGACCGCCATGGACAACTACAAGCGCAGCAACAAGATTTTCACCTTCAAGGTGGAAAACAAGGACACCCTCGTCCTGCGCAAGGATGACGACGACAAGGAAATCTGGGAAGCCTACAACTCCATCTACAACAGCAAGTACGAGTTGCGCGACTTCACCGATGCCGAACTTGTCAAGTACGAGGAAACCATGGGCGTCAGCACGAAGGACATCCTGAAGGCTGCCGGCGACGACCGTGCCCTCTTCTATGCAGGCTTCGGCGGTGGCATCCGCAAGTTGTCCACCGACAAACTGAACAACTTCCTCGACGGCATCTCCGTCGTGAAGTTCCAGAACTACCGTTCCGACCTGAAGAACGTGAAGGATGTGGAATGGCCCGACATGGACATCCCCTTGCTGCGCTTTGCCGAGGCATACCTGATTCGTGCCGAAGTGAGATACAGGCAAGGAGATGCGGATGGTGCCTTGAAGGACATCAAGGTGCTCCGCGACCGTGCCCATGCTCCCGAACTGCTCGAAATCAACGAGACCACCTTGCTCGACGAATGGAGCCGTGAGTTCTACATGGAAGGCCGCCGCCGCAGTGACCTGAACCGCTTCGGTTGCTTCACTGGCAAGAACTACGTTTGGGCCTGGAAGGGCGGTGTACCCAAGGGACAGACCGTGGACAGCCACTTCCAGTTCTACCCCATCCCTGCCGACGACATCAACAGCAACCCCAACATGGCCAACAGCCAGAACCCTGGGTATTGAGAATGGATAATTGACACTTGATAATTGATACTAATTATGAAAAAGACTATTTATAACATATTCGGATGCCTGCTTCTTCTGGTTACGGCCATGGTGTCGCTGACCTCGTGTGAGAAGGACGATGACAGCAATCCCGTTCTCAACACCAAGAATCTGTCCATGACCCTGCTGGAACCGGCATATCCCACGGGAATCCTGCTCGACCTCTCGAACTCGGAAACCGTGAACCTGAAAGTGAAAGAGCAACCCAACTACGGCTATCCTGCCATCACCATCTACAGCGTGCAAGTGGCCGTCGACCCGGCCTTTGCCCAAGTGCAACCCTCTGAGGCTGACCCCGAGGTGAAGCATATCACCCTGGAGACAACCTACAACAAGGCCAGCATGGACGTAGATGCCATGGAGTTGAACAATGCCATCATCAAACTCTATCAGTCTGCCAACAACGGCGAAGACCCCTCGGGCAAGGTGCTCGAAGCATACATTCGCGTGAAGGCTGAGGTACAGCGTGCCGAGGGCACGGAGTGCTATTCGAATGTCGTCAAACTGGGCAACCTGACCGTAGCCTACGTGGCAGCCGTGCCCAGCACCATCTTCCTGAGCGGTTCTTCCGTGAAGGGTGGCAATGGTGCCAAGGAATGGGCTCCCACCTACGGACAGCCAGGCTATTTCTACACAATGGCCTACTTCGGAGCCGGCGACACCTTCCAGTGGGGCGACAGCGAAGATACAGGTACGGGCTACAGCCGCACCTCTTCCGTCGACGATCAGGCTGGTGCCGGAATCGACGAAGCCGAGGACGGCAGTTTCGTGGTGAACAATGCCGGCTGGTATGTGCTCTACATGGCACTCTCTGTGGACAAGGCCAAGAACGCGCTCGTTTCTGACCTGACCGTCTATCCCGCTGGTGCCTACGTCATCGGTGCCATCACGGGTGGCGACTGGACAGATTCGAACCCCGACTGGCAGATGGTGGCTCCCGCAACGGCCGATGGCCTTTGGGAATCGCCCGAGTTTGCTGGCGGCGGTGAGTTGCGTGCCTACATCAAGGTGCCTGGCGTCGACTGGTGGCGCACCGAGTTCACCCTCTTCAAGGGCGGTCTCTTCTGGCGTACGGTCGACATTCCTCAGAACTGGAACGACAACGTAGGTTCTGCCTACTCCGTAGCCTGCGAGCCCGGTCAGAAACTGTATGTCAACTTCGACGAACTGACGGGTCAAGTGAAGTGAGTGTAATTGACAATTGATAATTGATAATTGACAATTGATATGAAAAAGATATTTTTTAGTCTGATGGCCATCGCAAGCCTCGCGTTTGTAGGCTGCAAGGGCGACTACGACGACTGGGCCGAACCACAGCACAACGACCAGGAACAACCTGCCGACGTGCAGATGAAGGTGGAAGTGCAGGGCGTGGACAATGTCATCGAGATGGAAGAGTTGGCAGATGCCGAACTGGTGCAGTTGTTTGTTCCCGTGAAGGTGGAAAGCAACGTGGATGCCACATACGTGCTCAACCTGAGCGACGAACTGGGCAACAGCCAGGACTTCGTGCCCAACGCCGAGGGCTTTGTCAGCAAGGAAGAAGTGGAAAACATGATTAACAACTTCTACGGCAAGAAGCAAGTGGAGCGCGTCATGAACGGCCAACTGATTGCCAACTATGTCAAGGACGGTGCCACCATGAAGGCCGTTTCCGACAAGTTCCTCGTACGCATCCTGCCTGCCGTGCCCGAAATGAACTACTGGATTTACGGCAAGCAGAACAACCGCAACGAGAAGGAGAAGACCATGCCCCTGATGCCTGTCACCAAGGAGAGCCAGACCGTGACCACCTACTTCTCCGGCATGTTGGACACCAAGATGTGGAGCGACGAGTCGTTTGGCAACGCCGAACAGGTCTACGGTGCCCAGGGCAGCAGCAACAAGAAGGCCATGACGGGCGAGTTCGCCATTGGCGGCGGCTACATCTGCCCCACCTCGGCTGGCTGGTACACGCTGACCTTCAACTTCGCCACCTATCAGTACAACTTCACCCGTCTGGAGAACCAGGAACCCACGGCCTACACCTCGGTGTCGCTCATCGGCGACTTCAACACCTGGGGCAGCGACCTGGCTCTGACGCAGGTGGTTTCCGGCACCTCCAAACCAAGCCACTGCTGGTACGCACTGGGTGTCGAACTGATGACTGCAGGCGGCCTGAAGTTCCGCGCCGACAGCGACTGGGCTGTCAACTGGGGTGCTGACCAGAACGTGAAGGATGCCTCCTACGGCACAGGCACACAGGACGGTCCCAACATCACCGTGCCCGCAGGCACCTACGATGTCTACTTCAACGACATCACGGGCGAGTTCCTGTTCATCGTGAAATAAATGTCTCCCCCCGACCCCTCCCCCCCCAAAAAGGGAGGGGAACGGGGAGCCAACGCCTTGAGACCAGACCTTTGGCCTTTCAGAATAACGAAATAACGAAATAAACGCTTTTTGACAAATTTATTATTAACCAATTAAAATTTACGCTTATGAAGAAATTTTTTACTCTTCTCTGTGTGGCACTCGTGAGTGCCGTCGGTTTTGCTCAGGATGCATACGATCCCAGCCAGCACACCGCATTTGTCTCGGGTACGAGCAACATCTGTTCAGGCCAATGGTCCTCTGAGGACGCCATGGCCTACGACAGCGAGTCAGGTCTGTGGAAAGTGACCTTGCCCGTCAAGGACACCAACATGGCCATGTTCAAGGTTGTGTATGACGGCGGTTGGTATCCCGATGCCAACGTCGAGGTACAGGTTTCCGAACCCAGCGACGTGGAAATCACTTTCGACCCCAAAGACAACACTGTTGCCTTCTCTGGCGAAAAGGTCATTGACGTAGTAAAGAAGATTGAGTTCATCGTAGCCACCGGTTCCGAGGGTCTGTTTGGTGTCAGTTGGGACGTTTCCGGCGACCACAACAAGATGGAGAAACTGGACAACGCAGGACAGGGCTACTATCAACTCACGCTGACCGACATCGCTGCCGGCACCTACGACTTCAAGTTCTGTGCCAACGGCACCTGGGACTCTGGCCTCGAATGGGGTGGACTCTCCGACCCCACCGTAGTGGGCAATGCCGAGGTGGTGCCTGCCACCGACAAGGGCGGCAAGAACTTCCGCATGACGCTCGACAAGGGCTACACCTACACCGTCGTCCTCACCCTCGACCTCATGTCTGAAACTCCCTCTGTATCGGCTGAGTGGACAGCCACTGGCGGTGCCGAAATCACGGATGACATCTACTCGCTGGCTGGCACCTTCAACGGCTGGAACCAGACCGACGAAAGCACCGAGATGACGAAAGTCAGCGACGGCGTCTACAGCATCACGGTTCCCATGCCTGCCGGCGAGAACAAGTTCAAGGTTGTGAAGGATCACGACTGGGCTGTGGCCTATCCCGCTGAGGACTATGTACTGAATCTGGAACAGGATGCCGACGTGACCATCACCATCGACCTCAATAACGACGGTGCCATCACGATTGCCACGGCTGAGTGCTCGGTTTACTTCGTGACCGTCAATGTGCAGTCTGACAAGGAGGCTGTCAACCTCTACGCTGCCGAGACCGACAGTTGGAATCAGTTGACAGGCAATTGGCCCGGTGCTGCTATGAACAAGATTGAGGGCGGCTTCACCTACACCGTGAAACTGACCAAGGGCGAGAAACTGTGGATCATCTTCAACGGCGAGGGCGGCCAGACCAGCAACATCGAGGTCAACGGCGTCAGCCACAGTTGCACGCTTGAGTACATCCTCAACAGCGACTGGACCTACCAGACCGGTACAGGCGTTCAGGGCATCGAGGCTCAGAAGCTGAATGGGGCTATCTACACGGTGGCCGGTCAGCGCGTGAGCAAGCCCGTCCGCGGCCTCTACATCCAGAACGGCAAGAAGGTTGTGATTAAGTGAGTGCAATGAAAAAGCTTGCTTACTCATTGCCGAGCGTGCACAAGCTCGAGCGTAAGCTCAAAGTCGTGAAGTAACGATTGCAATCGTTTGCACTACCTTGGAGCACCTTTCAGCATCGGCTGGAGGGTGCTCCTCGTTTTGTTTTCTTATCTTTGCCTCGTAATCAAGTCTATATGCTCATGAAAAAGTTCATTCTCCGTTCCCTGCTGCTCGTGGCAGCCAATTTCTTACTTCTCACGTCTCCCCTCTCACTTGGCACGGTCGCCCGTGCCCAAGGCTGGCCTTCGGACTACGGCGGCGTCATGCTCCAAGGCTTCTACTGGGACGGCTTTGCCGAGACGAAATGGACCCACCTGGAGTCGCAGGCCGACGAACTCTCCCAGTCGTTCGACCTCATCTGGGTGCCCCAGAGCGGATGGTGCGGCAGCATGAACAACATGGGCTACACACCCAAGTACTACTGGGACCAGCACAGTGCCTTCGGCACGGAGGCTGAACTGCGCAGCATGATTCAGGCCTTCAAGTCGCGCGGCACGGGCATCATCGCCGATGTCGTCGTCAACCACCGCGAGAGCATCTCCGGCTGGTACACCTATCCCGCCGAGACCTACAACGGAGTCACCTACCAGATGACCGCTGCCGACGTCTGCCGCAACGACGACGGGGGCAAGACGGCCACCCAGGCACAGAAGGAGGGCGTCACCCTGAGTGCGAACAACGACACGGGCGAGGACTGGGACGGATGCCGCGACCTCGACCACAGGAGCGAGAACGTGCAGAACATCATCAAGGCCTACACCAAGTATCTCATCGACGACCTTGGCTACGTGGGCTTCCGCTACGACATGGTGAAAGGCTTCTGGGCCTCCTTCATCGCCATGTATAACAATTATGCCAAGCCCCAGTTCTCCGTAGGCGAATACTGGGACAGCAACGCCAACATCCGCAACTGGATCAGCAACACCAAGGGCGACGGCAGCACCCCCACCTCGGCCGCCTTCGACTTCCAGTTCCGCTACAACGTGCGCGACGCCATTAACAAGCAGAGTTGGGCCTACCTGAAGACCGACAACCGGCTGATTGCCGACAACAACTACAAGCCCTACGCCGTCACCTTCGTCGAGAACCACGACATGGAGTATCGTTCGGCCTCTGCCCCCCAGGACCCCATCAAGGCCGACACGCTCCAGGCCAACGCCTTCCTGCTGGCCATGCCCGGCACGCCCTGTGTCTTCCTGAAGCACTGGCTCGACCTGAAGCAGGACATCAAGATGATGATTGAGGCTCGCCGACTGGCCGGCATCACCAACACCAGCACCTACACCACAAAGACCTCCCTGACCAACTACTATGCCGCCGAGGTGACGGGCAAGCACACGAACCTCTACGTCGTCGTGGGCAAGGCCGGCAGCGTCACCGCCTCCACGCCTGCCGTCGACGACTCGTTCCAGGAAATCCTCTCGGGCCAGGGCTACCGCTATCTGGTGGCCAAGAAGGAGGGCTTCGACCGCGCCTGGCTCGACAAGGCCAGCGGTGACTACTACGGCGAGGCCGTCGTGCGCTGCATCGCACTGACCGCCCACCCCGACGCCACCCTCGTCTACACCACCGACGGCTCCGCCCCCACCCCGTCCAGCACACCCGTCGAGAGCGGCACCGCTCTCACGCTGACCACCTCCTGCACACTGACGCTCGGACTGGTCATCGACGGCCGCGTGGTGGACACCGTCTCGAAGCACTACGAGATTGAGGAGTTCACGCCCCACACGGCCACCATCTACTGCCGCCCCCTCGCCACGCTGAAGAGCACCTGGCCCACCATGAACTACTACCTCTGGACCAACACCGGCAACCAACTCAACGGCGGCTGGCCCGGCAAGCAGATTACGGAAACCGAGGAGCACGACGGACAGACGTGGTACTGCCAGACCGTGAACATCCCGACCCCCACCACCGTCGTCAACGTGGTCTTCTCCACCGGCACGGGCTCGCCCCAGACCGTCGACGTCACGGGCATCACCGACGACCGCTACTTCGTCATCAAGCCCACCAAGGATGCCACAGGCAAGTACGAGGTCACCGACGTCACCACCACGGTGGGCATCGAGGAGGTGACCGACGACGCTGTCCAGCCCTCCGCCGACCCGCACTACTACGACCTCGCGGGCCGTCGCGTGTCGCCCCATCGCAAGGGGGTCTACATCCGCCACGGGCGCAAGGTCGTCGTAAGATAGTCAAACTCTCATTCTCTCATCCCTGGTACATACGCCAGGCCGTGAGTACGTCGAGCATCCGTGGTTTCTGGCGGTTCTCGATGCGGCTGATGGCCACCACGAGTGGAATCATCAGGTTTGCGTCCAGGGGGTCAATCAGCGTGCGCGGAGTCAGTCCCGTCAGGGCACACACCCGGGCCGTGTAGAGCTGGGCGTCGCGCCCGTCGGCGTCGGGTGCCCACTCCGTCAGCAGCCGTGCCAGCGTCCTCCGTCCGCGGTGCCACACCAGGTTCCTCAGCGTGATGAACCCCGCCCGGTAGCCATAGGCCGGATTCCGGAACTGATACTCCTCGGGGTCCGTCTGCCGTGGGCACAGCCCCTGCCATATCCACCCCGTCCGCCGCAAATGCAATGGATTATTGTTCTTCATATCACTCTTCACTTTTTTCAATTTTCAATTTTCAATTT